>NZ_JBFBBZ010000006.1:296079-340515 GCF_040682935.1 Amycolatopsis sp. NPDC051061 | reverse complement strand
CGCAAGAACGGCCTCCACATCATCACCGCGCTACGCGACGCCATCACCGGAAACCCCTGGCTGCCAACGAACACCGAAATGCCCTGAACAGTTACTTGAATTCATGGACGCGAACCGAGTTTCGGCAATGTCAGGGTCACCGCTGCGGTGGTCAACCAGCTCAACAGGTCGGCGAGAGGAATGCGGGAAAGCCGTTCCGGCCACTCTTCGGCCACGGTGTGCAGCACGAGTTCGTCGTGCCGCGGTTCCACCTTGGTCAGCTTTGTCCCCGGCGGAAGTTCCGGCAGGGGCAGCACGATGGGCTGGAAGCGCTTCGGTGGGCGGAGAGTGCGCTGTCCGATGTGGAGAGTGCGGGGTACGAGCACGACGGCGTCGTCTTCCACTTGGGCTTCGAGGGTCAGGTGGCCCCAGTGCGGCTTCTTGGCCCAGTGGATCTGGAGCAGCCCGCTGTCCGCCGGGGCGGCCACGATCCCGGGCCGGACCTTCGCCACCCTTTCCCGGAGCACGTCCGCGGACACGGCGATCCGCAGTTCGACGCGGGCCGGCTTGGCGGCCGGCGTGGGCAGCGAGCGGAGGCGGACGTCTTCGGCGAGCACGGTGACCCGGCGCAGCGGAATGCTGCCGCCGTCGCCTTCGGGCCAGTCGACGTCCTCGGCGACGATCCGGACGTCGCCGACGCGGCCGGTGGCCAGGCGGAGGCTGTCGGCCGGGTAGTCGAGCTCGGCGAGAGTCAGGCCGACATCGCGCCCGTCGACCTTGGCGGTCAGCCTGCGCCCGACGAGCTGCTCGGTGACGGTGCGCACCAAGGCAGCCGGCGTGACCGGGACGTTCGGGAGCAGGGAACGCCCGGCCGCGGCCAGCCCGGCCAGTTCTGGCCAGGGCGACCAGCCGTCGAACCACCTGCCGTCACTCATCCGTCCAGTGTCGCGGAAGAAGAGGAGGTCTGCCGCCAGCAGGTCACGCGAAAGCGGCGCTTCTCACCCGGCTGCCGATCGAGAGCCACCTGCCGCCACCGGAGGGGGCGGTGACGACAGGTGGCAGTTCGGAGGGCGGTGTCGCCCGCCGGTCACCGGCTCGCGAACCGGGCGATGATGCCGGTGATGACCAGCCAGAACACCGCGGCCAAGCCGAAGTCGAGGATGACTTGGAGGCTGGGGTTGTCCACGTTGAACAGCCCCGGCCAGAACAACGCGAGAGGGACCGCCAACGACTTGATGAAGATGAAGAATGCGTTGCCGGCATTGGCGCCGGCGAGCACCATGATCATGTAAAGGACTTCGATCCCCGCGAAGATCGCGCCGATCGCCGTGATGACCCGCACGGCCGTGTTCCGACTGGTGGTGGTTCGCCAAGGAGACATGTCCGGAAAATTCCCGGAATGGGTGACCGATCAAACGCTCCAACCCCAAAATTGCGCCGTTCGGCCGCTCCCTGTTGCTCTCCGCTGTGCCTCCGGCACGCTCAGTCGCCCCCAAATGCCGTCCCAGTCACGCGTGATGCCCTCCCCGTCACGGGTGATGCCCGTCCGTCACGCCGGTTCCGGCTTCAATCACGCGAGTTCCGGCTTCAATCACGCGGGTCCCGTCCTCGATCACGAGAGTCCGGGCTCGGAGGTCGCGACCGTCAGCGCAGTCCGGCATCGCCCAGCAGCCGAGCGATGGCCCAGTCCTGCACCGCGAGACCCACCGACTTGAACACCGTCCGCCCATTCACCGCCGGCGGCGCACCCAGCGCATCGCCGAGCTCGACCAACGAGGAGCGCTTCACCAATCCGCTCTCCACCGCGTGGATCACCTCACCGGCTTCCTCGAGCACGGCCTCGACCTGATCCACCACGACGCACTCGGCAGTACCGAGCAGCTCGGCCGGAAGCTCCCGCATGGAAGGCAGGTAGGACCCGATCGCATTGACGTGAACCCGCTCAGGCAAGTCGTCCACATCGAACAGGGGAGTCGAAGACGAAGTAGCACAACAAACGATCTCCGCATCCGAAACCGCGTCAGCGGCCGAAGCGGCAACCCGCGTCACGATGTCCGGGAACTCGGCCCGTAGCCGGTCCGCGAAGACGTGAGCACGCGACGGATCCCGTCCGAACACCGCCAGCCGGCGAACCGGCCGCACCGCCGTCACCGCTCGCACCTGATCGGCGGCCTGCGCGCCGGTGCCGAGGAGCGCCAGGCAGTCGGCGGAGGCCGGCGCGAGCAGGTCCGTCGCGACGCCGGACGCCGCGCCCGTGCGCAGCGTCGTCACCTCGATCGCGTCGGCGACCACCTGGCCCGCGGCGGTGTTCCACACCAGCGTCCCGAGGATCATCGGCGTGCGGCCGGCGACCAGGCTGAGCGTCTTCACCACCGTCGTCGACGTCGGCGTGTGGCAGGCGCTCATCACCAGCGTCGTGCCGCCGCCGAAGGACAACCGTTGCGGCACCACGAAACGGCCGGCGGCGAGGTCGAGGAACGCGTCTCGCACCGCGTCGACGGCGGCGGTCATCGGCACGGCCGCCCGGACGGCGTGAGCATCGAGCATGCGCGGTCCCTTCGGAGTCGGAAACTGCCGCTAGCCTGACGGGGTGCCCGATGCCACGCAAGATCCACCCGTCGAGGAACAGCGGTTCGCCCGCGACGACTGGTACGGGGAGGAGATCACCGGACGGCACTACGTGCGGTGCCAGTTCCACGAGGTCGACTTCTCGGAGGCGCACACGCGGAACTCGGTCTTCACCGACTGCGTGTTCGGCAACGTGCGCTTCAACGCGTCCCGGCACACGGACTCGGCGTTCACCGGCTGCGCCTTCAAGCGCTGCAACTTCTTCGACGCCGAGTTCACCGGGTGCAAGCTCGTCGGAGCGACGTTCAGCGAGTGCGAGCTGCGCCCGCTGCGGGTCACCGGCGGCGACTGGTCGTTCGCCGGGCTGGCCGGCGCCGACCTGCGGTCGGTCGCCTTCCACGGGGTGCGGATGCGCGAGGCCGACCTCACCGGAGCGAACTGCGCCGACGCCGTATTCGCCGACGTCGACCTGTCGGGGGCGGCGCTGCACGCGGTCAAGCTGCTCCGCGCCGACCTGCGCGGCAGCGACCTGTCGGCGCTCGACCCGGTGAACGCCGAGCTGGCGGGCGCGATCGTGTCACCCGAACAGGCTGCGGTGCTCGTCACGTCGCTCGGGCTGCGCGTCCGGGCGTAGGCTCGGCCCGACCGGGAAGGAGGGCCGCGATGGGCGTCGTGACACCGGGGTTCCGCGGCCGGGCCCGCAGCGGCAACCCGCGCCTGCCACCCGGGCAGTACCTGGCCGAAGACTTCCCCGTGCTGTCGGCCGGCCCGACCCCGCGCGTGCGCACCGAGACGTGGGAGTTCACGGTCACCACCGAGACCGGCGAGAAGCACGCCTGGAGCTGGGCCGAGCTGATGGCCCTGCCGAGCGAGAAGCCCACAGTGGACATCCACTGCGTCACCCAGTGGTCCAAACTGGACACCCGCTGGCGCGGCGTCTCGGTCGACACGCTGGTCGGTGGGCTCGACACCGCCGCCGATTACGTCATGGTGCACTCCTACGGCGGCTACACCACGAACCTGCCGCTCGCCGACCTGCTCGACGGTCAGGCGTGGATCGCCTACGAGTACGGCGGCAAGCCGCTCACCCCGGAACACGGCGGCCCGGCGCGGCTGCTCGTGCCGCACCTGTACTTCTGGAAGTCCGCGAAGTGGGTGCGCGGCCTCGAGCTCAAGACCCGGGACGAGCCCGGCTTCTGGGAGAACGTCGGCTACCACGACTACGGGGATCCATGGCGCGAACAGCGGTATCAGGGCGACTAGCCTGGCGGGTCGCCCGCTTGGCCGAATTCCGCGACGAGACCCCGACGGCCCGCACGCTGGTCTTCGACCTGCCCGGCTGGCCGGGGCACCTGGCGGGCCAGCACGTCGACGTCCGCCTCACCGCGGCCGACGGCTACCGGGCGCAGCGCAGCTATTCGCTCGCCGCGCCCGCCGACGGCGACCGTGTCGAGCTGACGGTCCAGCGCGTCGCCGACGGCGAGGTGTCCGAGCACCTGGCCGGCCCGTACGCGATCGGTGACCCGGTGGAGATCCGCGGCCCGGTCGGCGGCTGGTTCGTCTGGCGTCCGGCGGACCCGGCACCGGTCCTCCTGATCGCGGGCGGCTCGGGCATCGTGCCCCTGATGGCGATGATCCGCGCCCGCCGGGCGGCGGGCGTCCGCACGCCGTTCAAGCTGATCTACTCACTGCGAACCCCGGCCGAGCTGTACTACGCGGACGAGCTGCGCGCACCGGTGGCGGGGCTGGACATCACGTACGTGTACACGCGCGAGCAGCCCGAAGGCCGCCCGGGAATCCCGCGACGCATCGACGTGGCCACGCTCAACACAGCGGGCTGGCCGGCCGAGTTCGGCGCGTCCTGCTTCATCTGCGGTCCCACGGGTTTCGTCGAGACGGCGGCGGACATCCTGGTCGCCCTGGGCCACGACCCCCACCGCATCCGCACGGAGAGATTCGGCCCCAGCCGCGACTGACTCACAGCAGTCCACAACCCGGCCGTGATGTGGACAACTCGCTCCCGCCGGCGCTCATTTTCCGTTCCCGTCGGACACCCCCAGTACGCTGGAAGCGGGGCCGGTCCCCCGGAGAGGGTGGGGGCTGCTCTCAGGGCGCCGATACCGCCGTTCGCCCGACACCCATCCGATGATTAGGTGACAGTGCGCCCCGGTGAGCGGGAATTTATCGACACCGTCGCGCAGAGATCCTATGTTTCTCTCCATGCTGACCAAGTGGGGCTCGAAGCGGCGCCGCAGCGTGGCGACCGTTCTCCTGGGGGCGGGCGCCCTGCTCGCCGCGACCGGGCCGGTGGCGGCCGCGGATCCTGGCTCCGCGAGCCGCGACGTCTACGTGTCACCCGCCGGCTCCGACCGTGCGCCCGGTACCGCGCGGCAGCCCGTCCGGACCCTGGACAAGGCGCGCGACCTCGTGCGCCAACGGGCGCCGCACCTCACGCGGGACCTCACCGTGCACCTCGCCTCCGGTGTCTTCCGGTTGGCGCGGCCGCTGCGCCTCGACGCCCGGGACTCCGGTGGCAACGGCCACCGCGTGATCTGGCAGGGCGGCGGGGACACCGAGCTGAACGGCGGAGTGCGCGTCACCGGCTGGCGGCCGGTCCCGGGCCGCCCCGGGTTGTTCGCCGCGGGTGCGCCCGCCGGGCTGAACGACACCCGGCAGCTCTACGTCGACGGTGTCCGCGAGCAACGCGCCCGCGGCCCGCTGCCCGTGACCGTCAAGGCCACCGGCACCGGGTACACCGCGAGCGCGGACACCCTGGCGCACTGGCGCAACCCGAAGGACATCGAGTTCGTCTACACCGCGGGCGAAGCGCTCTGGAACATCCAGCGGGACGGCCTCGGCCAGTGGACCGAGCCGCGCTGCCCGCTCGCCGCCGCCCAGGGCACGACGATCACCATGGCCCAGCCGTGCTGGGACAACTCGACGAAACGCGTCCTGTTCCCGGACATCCCCGGCCGCAGCGTGAACATGGTCGGCCCGGCGGACCTCACCAACGGCCGGCACCCGTCCTACGCGGAAAACGCTTTCGAGCTGCTCGACGACCCGGGTGAGTGGTACCTCGACCGGCCCGCTCACCTCGTCTACTACCGGCCGGCAACGGGCCAGGACCTGCGCCGCGCCGACGTCGAGATGCCGGTGCTGGAACAGCTCGTCGACGCGCGGGGTACGGCCGAAGCGCCGATCCACGACATCGCCTTCCGCGGGTTGCGCTACTCGTACGCGACGTGGCTCCGGCCGTCGTCGCCGGAGGGCTTCTCCGAAATCCAGGCCGGGTACACGATCACCGGCTCCGACGGCTGGGCCGTCCAAGGACTCTGCCAGTTCGTGCCCGGCGGCACCTGCCCGTACGCCTCGTGGACGCGCGAACCCGGGAACGTCTCCGTGTCCCACGGCCGGCGCGTCGAGTTCGCCGACAGCGTGTTCGCCCACCTCGGCGGCGCCGGGCTCGACCTCGTCGACGGCACCAAGGAGTCCCAGGTCCGCGACGACGTCTTCACCGACATCTCGGGCAACGGCGTGCAGGTCGGCGGCGTCGACAAGCCGGTCACGGACACCGATGCCGACGTCGTGCGCGACGTCGCGCTGACCGACAACCACCTCTACGGCCTGCCCCGCGAGTTCCACGGCGGCGTCCCGATCGTCAACGGCTACACCGTGCGGAACACCATCGCCCACAACCAGATCGACCACGTCGGCTATTCTGCGGTCTCGGTCGGTTGGGGCGGCTGGCCGGACAAGATCAAGAGCCCGGCGACGCCGAACCTGTCGCACGACAACGCCGTGTCGGACAACCTGATCTTCGACTACATGCTGATGCTGGACGACGGTGGCGGCATCTACACCCAGGGCATCACCGGCAGCTCCCTCGACGACGGCGAGAAGGTCACCGGCAACGTGGTGCACGACCAGTGGGGGCTGGGCAAGGGCGTCTACACCGACAACGGCAACACGTACGAGACGGTCCGCGGCAACGTCCTGTACCGCATGGCGTACGCCAACGTCGGCACGGTGCACGTCGACTACCGCGACGGCCTCGGCAACAACGACCCGACGCTGACCGAGGACAACTACTGGGAGCAGGGCGACCGCGACAAGGTCGACAAGGGCGCGATCCTGCGCGGCAACAAGCTCCTAGGGAGCCCGGCCGACGCCCCGGCGGCGGTCGTCGCGAACGCGGGCCTCGAACCGGCCTACCGCGGCCTGCTCACGCGCCGGGTCGGCGGCGCGGCGCCGCCCGAAGCGCCGTCGCGGGTCGGCACGTTCGCGGTGTCGGGAAAGCTGTACGCGACGTGGAACCCGACGTACGCGTTCAACAACGCGCCGGTGACGGACTACGTGGTGACGGCGACGGGTGGCGGCCGCGCGAAGTCGGCGACGGTGTCCGCGGCCGACTTCGCGAAGCGCGCGTACGCGGAAGTCCCGGGCCTGACGGACGGGACGGCGTACACCGTGACGGTTTCGGCGCGCAACGCCTACGGCACGAGCGCGCCGTCCCTGGCCGCGGCCCCGGTGACACCCGGCCCGAAGCCGGCCGTGCCGCCAGGCGTCCCGACGAGCGCGAAGGCGCTGCCGAGCGCGACGGCGGCCTCGATCCGCTGGAACCCGCCGGCGGTGACGGGGGACACCCCGGTGCTGGGCTACGTGATCACGGTGTCCGACGGCCGCACGATCACGGTGGAGGGCCGCGACGCCCTGGTCACCCAGCCGACGATCAAGGGCATGACGCGGGTGGTGGACGACCTGAAGCCCGCGACGGCGTACACGTTCACGGTCGCGGCCGTGACGGCGACGGGAACGGGCCCGGCGGCGTCGTTCACGGCGACGACCGCGGCCTGACCGCGGGCGGGGTCAGGGGGTGTCCGGGCGGGAAAGCAGCTCTCGCAAGGTCGCGAGCAGTTCCCGCCGGTCCGCCGCTCCGAGCTTCCCCCGGATGCGGGCCATGTGGTGCTCGACGGTCTTCCCCGAGATGAACAGCTTCGACCCCGCCTGCTTGTACGTCAGCCCCTCCACCACCAGCCGGGCCACCTCGAGCTCCCGCTCGCTCAGTGCCGCCAACCCGGTCCCGGCCGCCGCGGGCTCCGATGTTCCCGGCTCCCGGCGGGCCGCCGTTCCCTGGAACTGGCGGGCCGCCTCCAGGAGCCGGACCATCGCCTTGCGGTCGGACGTGCGGATCGCCGCCTGGCCGGCCAGGCGGGCCGCATCCCAGCGAAGGCCCAGGTCGTGCATCTCGGCCGCCGCCGCGGTGATCGTGTCCGGGTCGAACGTGCCGCCGAGGACCGACAGCCAGCACCGGGCCGCCGTCGCCAGCGCGCTCGGGTAGCGGCCGCAATGGGCGTGCGTGGCCAACGTCGCCAGGTGCGCCTTCGCCGCGTCCGCGTCTTCCAGCGTGATCGCCGCGTGCAGTTCGTGCCACACCAGGGAGACTGTCCACAGTGGAGGCTCGTCCAGCCGGGCCAAGAGGCTGTGGGCGCGTTCCAGCTGGCCCGAAATCTTCGCGTACGCGCCCGTGCGGGCCGCCGCGATCGCCAGCTCGCCCAGGGGCAGCAGCGTGAACAGGTCCGTCTGCTGGCGCATCGACGCCTGGTAGGCGCGGTGCCACGACCGCTGCAGCCCCACCAGATCACTGGCCCGGCGCGCCAAGCCGAGCTCCAGCGTCGCGAAGAACAGCTCGTCGCGGGCCTCCAGCGTGCGGCCGGCGACGGCGTCGTGGTGTTCGGCCGCCGTCGCGAGGTCGCCGACCGTCATCGCGACCCAGCCCAGGAGCAGGCGGTGCCGCACCGAAAGCAGGTCGCCGCCGATGCCGCCGTCGAGCGCCCGGGTCAGCACCGGCTCCGCCAGCGCCAGCTCCCCGGTGTGCAGCGCGGCGAGCGCGGACAGCGCCGCCGGGCTGTCCGGCAGCAGCGTGCCGCCCAGCGCCGGCTCCAGCATCGCCGCCGCGCCGAGCAGCGTCGACAACGTCTCCGTCGCGCAGCCGGACACCGAATCGGCGATGCCGCGGGCCATCCGGGTGGCGGCGCCGGCGAACAACGTCGGCGCGACGCCGGGCGCCGGGGAGTCGAGGAGGCGCCGGGCGCCGTCGGCGTCACCGGTGCCGACGAGCGCGATCGCCGCGAACGCGTCGGCCCCCGGCCAGTTGCCGGCACCCGTCCCGCCGGCCTCGGTTCCGGCGGCGCTGCGCGAAGCCCAGTGGTACAGCTCCGCGCTGCGGGCCAGCTCACCGCGGTGCGCCAGCACGGTGGCCGCGATCGCCGCCCCGGCCGCGCGGGTCTCCGCGTCCGCCGCGCCGAGCATCCCGTCGCCGAGGCGCAACGCCGTGTCGAGGTCGCCCGACAACGCTGCCGCGCGCGCCCAGCCCGCCGTGACGGCCGGGGCCCGTTCGCCCGCTTCGGCGGCGGCTTCGAACAGGCGGGTCGCGAGCCGCGCGTCGGCCGGCAACGCTTCCGCGGCCGCGGCGGCGAACGCGGCCGCGGCGGACGCGCCCGAGCTCCCCGTGCCGAGCAGGGAGCGGGCCAGGTCCAGTACCGGGAGGCCGTTCGCCAGCTGCAGCTCGACGAGCCGCTGCACCGTCGTCAGCCGGCGCGCGGGCGGCCCGAAGTCGCGGACGGCGGCCGCGGCCAGCGGGAGCAGCGTGTCGTCCGGGCCGAGCAGCCCGGTCGCGCGGGCCGCGTCGACGATCGCGGGGAGCTGGTCGGGTTCGCGGTCCAGCAGCGCGCACAGCAGGTCGAGGTTGCGCCCCGCCCCGGCTTCGGCCGCGATCAGGTAGCGCAGGACGTCGTCGTCGAGCTCGTCCAGCTCCGGCCGGAACTCCTCCAGCCGCCCGAGCAGCTCGCGCTCGGCCAGCCGCGGCACCCCGCCGCTGCGCGCGTGCAGCTCGGCCGCCGCCGCGGGATCGGCGGCCGAACCCGTCACCGCCGAGATCAGCCGCGCGATGTCCCCGACGCCGAGCGGGCCGAGCTGCAGCAGCGTCCAGCCCGACGCCACCGCGGCCGGCCGGTGCGCGACGACGATCGGCCCGTCCGCGCCGGTGAGCAGCTCCTCGAGCTGGTCGGCGCCCAGCCGGTCGGCGTCGTCGACGAGCAGCGCCTCGACGCCGGCCGCGCGGAAGCAGCGGTCGAGCGCGGCGAGCAGCACGCTCTTGCCGTACCCGCCGGGGGCGACGACGGCCAGCCGCAGCGGCGCGGCCGGATCGGCCTTGACCTGGTCGAGCAGCTGACGCGCCGCCGGGTGCACGGGAACGGTGCGAAGCGGGGAAACCTGCGTGAGCAGAGTGTTCAACAGTGACCTTCACCGGAGGGGGCGCCGGGGCCGGCGCAGTGGCTCGGGGCGGGGGAGGGGTCGGGGCCGGCGGTGGCTTCGCGGGCGGTGAGGGTGATCGCCACGGCCGAGAGGGCCGCGGCGAGCACGAGGACCGCGGCGGCGAGGGGACGCCGCCGCCGGAACAGGTTCATCGGGCTGCTCTTCTCGGGCAGCTCGAACGGCGTGATCTCGATCGGCGGCCGGGGTGGCCGCTCGCCGAGGTCACCGAGCGTGTCCACCTGGGGGAGCAGGGTGGTCTCGACGGCGGGGGGTTCGTAGGGGGTACCCCGGTGGTCCGCGCGCAGCGCCGCGAGGGCGGCCGCGCCGAGCGCGGTGGTCGCGGGCGGAACCGGTCCCGCGAACACCGGGCACGGCGGCCGGGCCGGCAGCGCGTGCGGCGGGACGTCTCCGCAGAACACCACGCCGGCCAGGCCCTTGGGGGACGTCGACGCCGCGCCGGCGAGGGCGAAGAGCGTGCTGAGGGCCGCGGCCGGGGCCACGCCCTCGGCGCTCGCGGCCGGCTGCCAGCCGCTCGCGCCGGTCGCCGTGGCCAGGGTGACGTTCACGCCGTCGGCGCCGAATTCGCAGACCCCGGCGGCCGTCGCGCCGGGGCCGGGGACGGGCAGGTGCGCGCCGAGCGCGGCGATCGAGCCGGGGACCAGCGTCACCGCGGGGAACCCGGCGTCGGCCAGTGCCCGGCGCAGCACGTCACGGCGGTAGCCGCCCCAGTCGCCGGGGTGGGTCAGCACCAGGTGGCGCGGGGCGCCGCCGAACAGGTTCGCGGCGTGCTCGGCGATGCCTTCGACGAGCACGGTGGTCAGCGTCTCGGGCGGGAACGGCTCGCCTTCGACGAGCATCGGTACGTCGTCGCCGATCCGCCGGTGGAAGCCGGTGAGCAGCCGGGACGGGACCCGGGCGCCCGCCTGCGCGGCCGCGTCGCCGGTGAGCAGGTACCCCTCGTCGTCCAGGAAGAGCGCGGACGCGGCGGCCGGGGTCCGTTCACCCAGCCAGAGGGGTTCGGGGTCGCCCCAGCCGGGGCCGTGGCGGCGGCAGGTCGCGGCGTGGGTCCGCCCTTGTGCCACATCGATCCCGAGGACGTAGGACAACGCCGCTTCCTCCTCACCTCGCGGGAGCCGATCGGGGGCGCGGAATCCCCCCTAGGGCTCGGGGCATCCTCACCCAAACGGGTTAGTCAAGCAAGTCGTTGGAGGGATTTAACCCAACTGAGCGCGTCGCGGATGAGCCCCTAACTCCCTAACGATGACATATCGATCCCCTATCGGCTGACCCGCCTGCGACTCGGAGTGATCCCCGATGTGCGTGGGGGGACCGGGTCCCTAACTTGATGACGGAGAGCAGCGGTCCTTGCGACCGACGCCGTCCCCCGAACCACCGGACCAGGAGAAAACCCCATGGACTCCGTGCAGACGTTGCACGATTTCGCCCTGAACCTGCTCAACGACCCGACCGCGCTGGCGGCCTTCGGGACGGACCCGCAGGGCGCCCTCGCTGCCGCCGGTCTCGGCGACGTCAGCGCCGCCGACGTGCACGAGGTCATCCCGCTGGTGCTCGACTTCGTCCCGGTCGACAGCCTCCCGCTCGTCGGCAGCCTCCCCGTCGTCGGCGACCTGTCCCTGGTCGGCACCGACGCCGGCGGCATCCAGGGCGCGATCGACCAGCTCACCGCCCTCACCGCGGGCCTCGGCCTGCCGTCCGTCCCGGAGCTGCCGGTCGTCGGCGACCTCGGCGGCGAGCTCCCCGGCCTTGGCACCCTGCCGGGCATCAACGAGATCACCAACGTCGGCAACATCACCAACGCCGGCAACGTCACCGCCCTGGCGGGCAACGTCACCAGCGTCATCATCGGTGGCGACCTGGCGAGCGGCCTCGACTCGGCCGCGCTGACCAACCTGACCGCGGCCCCGGCCTACCTGACCGACGCCAACGACGGTGTCCTCGCCGGCGCCGTCGACCAGGCCCACCAGGCCGTGGGCGGCGTCGTCGACCAGACGCACCAGGCCGTCGGCCTGGCCAACGCGGAGGTCCACGAGGTCACCGCCGACATCCACGACGTCACCGGGGGCCTCGGCCTCAGCGACACGGTCGGCAGCCTCACCGGGCACATCGGCGACTTCTCCGGCATCCTCCACGGCGCCGGCGACATCGCCTCCCCGCACGGCGGCCACGTCGCCGGACACGGCCTCGGCGACGTCACGAGCGTCGTGACGAACGCCACCGGCATCAACGTCGAGCACAACGTCGCGGGCGCGGTCGGCGACATCGCCAGCGGCAACAGCGCCGGCACCGCCGTCCACGACGTGGTCTCCGACGTGGCGGACGTCAGCCACAACGCGCTGGGCAACCTGCACATCGGTGACATCGCGTCGAACGACATCCACCTCGGGCACTGATCCCCGAACCGGTCACCGGTGCCCGTCCCGCGGTCTGGGTGCAGCCGCGGGACGGGCACCCGGTGTGCGCACAGGGAGTAAACCGGGGACACTCGACCGCTGTGACCGCACCGGCTTGGCTCGAAGTGCTCAACGAGACGCTGGACGCGTGCCGCACCCACGGCCGCGCCGATCTCGCCGAGCGCCTCCGCAGACGTCGTGACGCCCCCGAGGGGCAGATCCGGCTCGGCGTGCTCGGGTTCCCCAAACAGGGCAAGGGATACCTGCTCAACGCGGTGCTGAACGCGCCCGTGTGCGCGGTCGGCGACGCCCCGACCCCCGAAGTCCCCACCGAAATCGGCTACGCCCCCGAACCCGCCGCCACCCTGGTCAGCCGCTCCCGTGAACGGACGCCCGTCGCGGTCGACCGGCTCACCGGTGAGCTCGGCGCCCGGCCCGCCGGGACGCTCAGCCGCGTCGAGGTCGGCGTGCCGCGCGAGCTTCTTTCCGCCGGGCTCGTCCTCGTGGACACCCCACCGGTCGGCGACCCGCGGTCGCCGCGCACCGCCGCCGCGCTCGACCTGCTCGCCGAAGCGGACGCCGTGATCCTCGTCTCCGACGCCACGGCACCGCTCAGCGCCGCCGAGCTCGCGCTGGCCCGGCACGTCCGCACCTGGTGCCCGCACGTCATGCTGGCGCTCACCAAGATCGACGCCGCCCCGGGGTGGCGCGCGGTCGCCGAGCGCAACCGCGGGATGCTCGCCGAGGCGGGGATCGACGCGCCCGTCCTGCCGGTTTCGGCCGTCGTGCGCCAGGCGGCCGCGAAGGCCGGGGACGCCGAGCTCAACGCGCGTTCGGGCTTTCCCGAGCTGCTCACGTGGATCGCCGAGCAGGCCGCGCGCCCGCCCGAGCAGTCCCGCGCCCTGCTCGCCGCCGTCGGCGTGCGCGCCGCCGCCGCGGAACTCGTCGAGTCGCTGCGCGACCGCATTGATACAGCCGCCCACGACGCCGGGCTCGGGCAGGCCGCGCTGCTGCAGCGCGCGCAACGCCGCGCCGACGACCTGCGGCGGCAGAACACCCGGTGGCAGAACCTGCTTTCCGACGAAGTCACCGACCTGATGGGCGACGTCGAGTACGACCTGCGCGAGCGCACGCGCAAGATCGTCAACACCATCGACCAGACCTTCGACGAGGGCGACCCGGCGAAGGTGTGGGACGAGTTCGCGCCGTGGCTGGACGAGACCCTGGCTGACGCCGTCGAGACGAACTACGCGTGGCTGGCCGAGCGGGCGCAGTGGACCGCGCAGGCGGTCGCGGCGTGCTTCGGCGCCCAGTACGACCGCGCGCTGCCCGATCTGCCGCTCGACGGCTCGGGCATCGAAAACCTCGACGACGTCCGGCGCCCGAAGATCGAGAAGTTCAAGATCGGCCAGCAGGCCTTCACCGGGCTGCGCGGCTCCTATGGCGGGGTGCTGATGTTCGGCCTGGTCACCAGTCTGCCGTGGCTGGGCCTGCCGCTGATCAACCCGGTGTCGATCAGCGCCGGCGCGGCGTTCGCGGTCAAGACGATCCGCGACGAGGGCGGGATGCGGCTGCAGCGGCGCCAGGCCGTCGCCAAGCAAGCCGCGCAACGGCACGTCGACGACGTCTTCCTGCGCTACAGCAAGGAGTTCCGCGACGGGATCCGCGTCGTGCAGCGGCGGCTGCGCGACCACTTCACCGGGCTGGCCGAGGACCTCGCGGACGAGCTGACGCGCGAGCGCGAGACGATCATGGCGGGCACGGCCGAGCGTGAGCGCAAGACCGGGCACATCCGCAAGGAGATCGACCGGCTCGCCGGCCTGCACCAGCGCGCGGGCGAGCTCGGCACGATCGCGGGGCGGCAACGGCGGGAGCTTTCGGCGTGACGCAGGACGTCCGCGACCTGCTGCACGCCGCGGCCGGGCTCTACCGCGACGACCCGCGTGCTTCCGCGGTCCTCCACGACTGCCTCGACCGGCTGGAACAGCCGCTGCGCGTCGGGTTCGCCGGGGCGCCGTCGTCGGGCAAGACGACGCTCGCCGCCGCGCTGGGCGAGTGGCCGACGCGGGCGCTGCGCGACCTCGTCCTGCTGGACGACCCCGGCCCGGCCGACGACCTCCCGGACGCGACCGTGCGGCTCGTGCGCCACCTCGAACCGGACGAGCTCGCGGCGGCGCGCCCGCCGGGTGGTTCGGCGTTCGCGCGGCAGAGCGCGGTCAACTCCGTGCTGGTGCTGGCCCGGGCGGACGAGGTCGGCGCGGGCCGGATCGACGCGTTGCTCACCGCGAAGCAGCTGGCGCGCCGGGCCTGGCGGGAAGACCCGCTGTGCACGGGCTTCCTGGGCGTGATCGCCGTCGCCGGGCAGCTGGCCTACGGCGGGCGGTCCTTGCGTGACGACGAGTTCGACCTCCTGGCGGCCTTCGCCGCGGTGCCGCGCGAAGAGCTGGAACGGCACGTGCTTTCGGTGGACTCGTTCACCGATCCGGCGTTCCCCGGCCCGATCCCGGTCGAGACGCGGCGATCGCTGGTCGTGCGGTTCGGGATGTTCGGCGTCCGGCTGGCGCTGACGCTGATCCGCACCGGCTGCGACGACCGCGTCAAGCTCTCGGCGGAGCTGGTCCGCCGCAGCGGGCTCGGCGAGCTGCGCGACACCCTCGCCGGGTGTTTCGTGGCGCGGGCCGAGGCGTTGAAGGCGCGCACGGCGATCATCCGCTTGGAAGCCCTGCTGGCGGCCCAGCCGCGCCCGGGCGGCGACCGGCTGGTGTCCCGCGTCGAGCGCTTCGCGGCGGCCGCGCACGACTTCCGCGAGCTGCGCCTGATCGCCGACATCCGCGGCGGCCGCACGGCGCTGTCCGGCGAGCCGGCGGAGGAGGCGGTCCGGCTGCTGGGCGCGCAGGGCACGGCCCCGGCGGACCGCCTGGGCCTGGAACCGGACGCGGACCCGGGCGACATCTACGACGCGGGCCTGGACGCGCTGCGGCGGTGGCGGCACGAGGCGGAACGTCCGGACCGCCCGCACGCGGAGCGCACCGCGGCACACGTCGTGGTGCGCTCGACCGAGGGGCTCTTGGCGTTGTTCGCCTGATCCGGCACGGTTGACGGACGGGCGACCGCGACGCACCATAGACCGGTCTATGGTCCAGCGCCGGCCCAAGGAGCCCCCTGATGCCCGAAGACGTCCGCCCTCGTGTCCGGCTGTTCGGCGAGCTCCTGGCGCATTGGGCGCGCGAACGCCCTGGCGACACCGCGCTGATCTTCGGCGACCGGCAGTGGACTTGGGCGGAGTTCGATGCGCGCGTCCGGCGGCTGTCCGGCGCTCTCGCGGCGGCCGGCGTGGGCCGCGGCGACCGCGTCGCGTTCGTCGACAAGAACCACCCCGCCTGCCTGGAGACGACGTTCGCGGCGGCCGGGATCGGTGCGGCCAACGCCGTGGTGAACTGGCGGCTTTCCGGCGACGAGCTGGCGTACGTCCTCGAAGACGCGGGTGCGAAGGTGGTCTTCGTCGGCGCGGAACTCGTTCCCGCGCTCGACGCGATCCGCGACCGGCTGCCGGCCCTCGAGCGCGTGGTGGTCGTCGACGAGTACGAGTCCTTTCTCGCCGGTGCCGAGCCGCACACCGAGTCCGGGCTGGACGAGGACGACGGCGTCCTGATCATGTACACCAGCGGCACCACGGGTTTCCCGAAGGGCGCGGTGCTCACGCACCACAGCGTCATCGCGCACGGCCTCGCCGCGGGCACCGCGTTCCCGATCGGCCCGGGTGACGTCAACCTCGTCGCGATGCCGCTGTTCCACGTCGGTGGCAGCTGCTACGCCGTTTCCGGGTTCCTCTACGGCGAACCGTCCTACCTGACGCGCGAACCGGACGCGGCGTCGCTGTTCGCCGCGCTGCAGGCCGGGATCACGCACGCTTTCCTGGTGCCCGCCGTGGTCGCCGGGATCGCCCAGGCCGGCGAGGCCGCGCTCAAGGCGTTCTCCCGCCTGAAGTACCTCTGCTACGGCGCGTCGCCGATGCCGCTCCCGTTGCTGCGCACGGCGCTCGCCGCATGGCCGGACACCCGGTTCGCCCAGGTCTACGGCATGACCGAGCTGTCCGGCGCGGTCACCGCCCTGACCCCGGAGGCGCACCGGGACGCCTCGCGCCCCGAGCGGCTGGCGTCGGCGGGCACCGCACTGTCCGGAGTGGACATCCGGATCGTCGACCCGGTGACGGCCGAGGACGCGGAGGTCGGCGAGGTCTGGATCCGCACCGAACAGCGGATGTCCGGCTACCTCGGCAAGCCCGAGGCGACCGCGGAGACCATCGTGGACGGCTGGGTGCGCACCGGAGACGTCGGACGCCTCGACGACGGCGGGTTCCTGTTCCTCGAGGACCGCGTCAAGGACATGATCATCACCGGCGGCGAGAACGTCTACTCGCCGGAGGTCGAGCGCGTCGTCGCGGAGTTCCCCGGCGTGGCCGAGGTGGCCGTGATCGGCGTGCCGGACGACCGCTGGGGCGAGCAGGTCAAGGCCGTCGTCGCGGGGGAGGGCCTCGACGCCGACAAGCTCATGGAGTTCTGCCGCGAGCGGCTGGCCCACTACAAGTGCCCGCGCAGCGTGGACGTCGTGGAAGCGTTACCGCGCAACGCCACCGGCAAGATCCTCAAGCGTTCGCTGCGCGAACCCTATTGGCGGGACCGGGACCGGAACGTCTGATGCCCCCGGTCACGCGGCAGGCGTACTTCGCGGCCGCGCTGGACGTGTTGGCGGAGCACGGGTTCACCGAGCTGAACGTCGGCCGGCTGTGCCGCGGCCTCGGCGTGACGAGCGGGTCGTTCTACCACCACTTCGGCGGCTGGCCCGGCTTCGTGGAGCAGCTCCTGGACCACTGGGAGAACCGGCAGGTGCTCATCCTGCGGAGGAGGAACTTCGGCAGCGGCGGTCCGTCGGCGGACTTCGCCGCGCTGATGGACCTGACGCTCGGGCTGCCGCACGAAGCCGAGGCCGCCATCCGCGCGTGGGCGGCGAACGACGAAACCGTGCGGGCGGCGCAGAAACGCGTCGATTCCGCGCGGCTGCGGACGGTCGGGCGCGCGGTCAAGGGCATCGTCGGCGACGGCGACCTCGCGCGGACGTTGACGTCCCTGGGCATGGCGATGCTGGTGGGGCACCAACAGCTGGCGTCGGCGGGGGAGCACAGCGAGCTGGCGACCCTGCTGGCGGAGTACGCGCGGCTGGTGCACGCCCGGGCTTCGTGAGTGTCAGGGCGGTTGGAACCGCCCTGACCACTCACGAACCCGGGGTCAGGCGTTGCCGAGGATCCGGCTGACCGTGATCTCCAGGACCACCCGCTGCGGGTTCGGCTTGGGCTGCCGGTAGCGCGAGGCGTAGCGGTTTTCCGCGTCGCGCACCGACTCCGGGTCGTCGCGCAGCACCGCGCGTCCCTCCAAAGTGGACCACTTCGGGCCTTCCAGCTGGCAGACCGCGACCGGGACGCCGTCGGCGCCCGCGGCCCGGATCAGCCGGGCCTTGACGGACGTGTCGAACGTGATCACGCGGGCCAGCCCCGCGTCGAAGTCCACGGTCACGCCGACCGCGACGACGTGCGGGGTGCCGTCCGGCCGGACCGTCGTCAGGGTGGCCAGCCGGCGCTCGGTCCAGAAGGCGCGGAAGTCCGCGCCGCGGTCGATCTTCATGCGGTCCACGCTAGTCCGTGTGGCCGGAGGGCCGTGAGACCACTCACGGTCATTGTAAGGAAAGTTTCCTAATGGTCTTGACCTGGTCTTGAACCTTCTGTCACGCTCTGATTGCCGTCGCCGCAGCCAACGATGTCTGTCCACACGGAGGACTGATGAAGAGAACCATCCGCGCGGTGGTGGCCACGGCAGCGACTCCGCGACCGACGGCGACCTCGAAATCGCGTACGGCCTGCTCGTCGCGGACAAGAAGTGGGGCAGCACGGGCTCGGTGAACTACAAGACCGAAGCCGTCCGGATCATCAACGCCATCAAGAAGTCCGAGATCGACAACAGCACGAAGTTCACGCTGCTCGGCGACTGGGGCAACGACGCGGAGTACAAGAACAGCTCGCGTTCGTCGGACTGGATGCCGGGGCACCTGCGGGCCTTCGCGAAGGCGACCGGCGACAGTTTCTGGGACCAGGTCCGGACCCGGTCGGAGACCGCGGTGAGCCGGCTGCAGTCGCAGTACGCGCCGAACACCGGGCTGCTGCCGGACTTCGTGGTCACCACGAACTCGACGCCCAAGCCGGCGCCGGCGGACTTCCTCGAGGGCGAGTACGACGGCAAGTACAGCTGGAACGCCTGCCGCGACCCGTGGCCTGGGCGCGGACGCGATCACGGCTTCGGGGAGCGCGGCGACGGCTCAGGTCCGCAAGATGACCACGTGGATCAAGTCCGCGACGGGCGGCGACCCGGCGAAGATCCAGAGCGGCTACTCGCTGTCGGGCTCGAAGACGGAGAGCGGCCGGCACCCGTGCTTCACGGCCCCCGTTCGCGGTGGCGGCGATGACGGACGCGGGCAGCCAGGCGTGGCTGGACAAGCTGTGGACGTCGATCTCGACGTGGTCCCCGGACGCGTCGGACTACTACGGGACCGGCATCACGGTCCAGGTGCTGCTGATCCTCAGCGGTAACTACGTGGCCGCCTAGGCCGGCTCGCGCGGCGGCAGTCCCGCGGCACGGTAGATCTCGTCGATCACGGTCATCGTCTCGACCGCGTCGGCCGCCGAGGTCTTCACCGGTTCGCCGCGCAGGACTGCCGCCGCGAACGCGTCCAGCTGGTACGCATACGTCGCCCGGCGCGGGAACTTCTCCGTGCGCCGCGCGCTGCCGACACGCACCGAAAACCGGTGGTAAGCCTGCGGCATCAGCGGGTTGAACACGCTGAGCGAGCCCTTCGAGCCGGTCACCTTCGCGCTGATCTTCAGCACCGACGACGACCACATCGAGCACGTCACCCGGCCGGTGTGGCCGGAGGGGTAGCGAAGCTCCGCTGTCATCGCCCGGTCGACCCGGGGCGAACGCAGCTTCGCCGAAGCCGAGACCACCGCCGGGGTCTCGCCGCCGCCGAACGTCCGCGCCATGTGGACCGCGTAGCAGCCCGCGTCCATCGTCGCGCCGCCCGCCAGCTCGTAGTCGTAGCGGATGTCCGAGAACTTCGGGAGCGGGAAGCACAACGCCGTCTCCACGCGCTCGAGCGTCCCCAGCTCGCCGGACGCGACGATCTCCTCCACCCGCAACGCCAGCGGGTGGTAGCGGTAGTGGAACGCCTCCATCACGACGCGATCGGACCCGGCGGCCAGAAGAGCGATCTCCCGCGCCTCCGCCGCGTTGGCCGTGAACGGCTTCTCGCACAGCACGTGCTTGCCCGCTTCCAGCGCCGCCCGCGTCCACCGCCCGTGGAGGCCGTTCGGCAGCGGGTTGTACACCGCGTCGACTTCCGGATCCGCCAGAAGCGCTTCGTAAGACCCCTGGGCGGAAGGGATGCCGTGTTTGGTCGCAAACGTTTGCGCGCGCTCGAGGGACCGTGCCGCGACCGCGACGACGTCCACTTCGGGGCGGGAAGAAGCGGGCTTGACCAGGGCAGCGGGGGCGATGCGAGCCGCCCCGAGGATGCCGATCCGCAGGCTCATGGCGCGAAGCTAGCACCGAAACGAATTTCAACAGTGAGTTGACCTCTTCAACAACGGGTTGTACCGTTCCGGCCAGCCGAACAGTGGAGGTCCGTTATGTCCCGTTGTCGCGCCGCACAGGCAGTGCTGCTCGCGAGCTTGGCCGTCCTGGTGACGGCCTGCGGTGGTGGTCCGGACGGCGCAGGCGGGACGTCGCAGGCTCCCGGCGCGCCCGCGTCCGGCATCCCGGACACCGCGGCGATCGTCCAGGGCGTGCAGAAGGACGCCCAGCTCAACGCCGCCCTGCCGGCGAACGTCAAGCAGGCGGGGCTGCACCTCGCGTCGAACCTGCAGTCCGCGCCCAACAACTTCTACGCCGCCGACGGCAAGACCCCCATCGGCTACGAGGTCGACCTCGCCAAGGCGATCGCCGCCAAGCTCGGCGTCCCCGTGACCCACCAGGACATGGCCTTCGGCTCGCTCATCACCAGCCTCCAGTCCGGCCGCATCGACTTGACCATGGCCGGCATGAACGACACCAAGGCCCGTCAGGCCCAGATCGACTTCGTCGACTACTTCACCTCGGGCATCACGATCATGATCCGCAAGGGCAACCCGGACGGCATCACCGGACCGGACGCGCTCTGCGGCAAGAACGTCGCCGTCGTGCAGGGCACCAGCCACCAGAAGTTCGCCGAAGCGCAGAGCACGAAGTGCACGCAGGCCGGCAAGCCCGCGCTGAACGTCACCGCGACCGACAGCGACAACCAGAACCAGAACCAGCTGCGCACCGGCCGTGTCGCGGCGATCCTCAACGACCTGCCCAGCGCCGTCTACATCTCGCGGACCGCCGGCGACGGCAAGTTCTTCGAGGTCGTCCCGGGCGAGCCGATCGAGGGCGGGCCGTACGGCATCGGCGTCAACAAGCAGAACACGCCGCTGCGCGACTCCGTGCAGAAGGCGCTGCAGGCGCTCATCACCGACGGCACCTACGGCAAGATCCTGCAGGCCTGGGGCGTCGAGCAGGGCGCGCTCAAGGAGGCCGCGGTCAATGGCGGCTCCTGAGCCACTGCCGATCGTCCGGCTGCGCCACTGGGGCCGGTGGGTCGCCGCCGTCGTCATCCTCGCCCTGCTCGTGCTGCTGGGCATCGCGCTCGGCAACGCGCAGATCGCGTGGAGCCAGGTCCCGGACTTCGTCTTCTTCAAGGTGATGGCGACCGGCCTGCTCAACACCGTCGTGCTGGCGGTGCTGTCGCAGGCCGTCGCGATCGTGCTCGGCATCGTCATCGCCCTGCTGCGCCGCAGCGCCAACCCGGTCGCCCGGTGGTTCGCCGCCGGCTACATCTGGATCTTCCGCGGCCTGCCGGTGCTGCTGCAGATCCTGCTCTGGTACAACCTGGCGCTCGTCTTCCCGGTGATCGACATCCCGTTCCTGGTCCACGCGCAGACGAACGTGCTGATCAGCGCGTTCACCGCGGCGTTCCTCGGCTTGGCGCTCAACGAAAGCGCGTACATGGCCGAGATCGTGCGGGCGGGCTTGAACAGCGTCGACAGCGGGCAGACGGAAGCGGCGAAGTCGATCGGTATGACGCCGGCCGCGACGCTGCGCCGGGTCGTGCTGCCGCAGGCCATGCGCGTGATCATCCCGCCGACCGGCAACGACTTCATCAACATGCTCAAGGGCACGTCGATGGCCTCGGTGATCGGCGTGACGGAGCTGATCCACGCGGCCAACAACATCTCGTCGAACAACCTGCTGGTGATGGAGACGCTGCTGGCCGCGGCCGTCTGGTACATGGTCGTGGTGACCGTCGCCGGCGTCGGCCAGCACTACCTGGAACGCTCGTTCGGGCAGGCCGACCGCGGGCCCCTTTCCCGCGCCGGCAAGGCGTTGCGCGGCGTGCCACTGGTGAGGAGTGCCCGTGTCTGAGCCGCTGCTGCGCGCCGTCGGCGTCAAGAAGTCCTACGGCCACACCGAAGTCCTCGGCGGCATCGACCTGGACGTCCACAAGGGACAGGTCGTCTGCCTGCTCGGGCCGTCCGGCGCCGGGAAGAGCACGTTCCTGCGCTGCATCAACCACCTCGAGACGATCGACGCCGGCCAGATCTGGGTCGACGGCGAGCCGATCGGCTTCCGGCAGCGCGGCGGGAAGCTGTACGAGCTGCGCGAACGTGAGGTGGCGCGGCAACGTCGTGACATCGGCATGGTGTTCCAGCGGTTCAACCTGTTCGCGCACCGGACGGCGCTGGAGAACGTCGTCGAGGGCCCGATCCGGGTGCTCGGCCGCAAATCGGACGACGCGCGCAAGCAGGGCCTCGAGCTGCTCGACCGCGTGGGGCTCGCCCATCGCGCCGGTGCCTACCCGGCACAGCTGTCCGGCGGGCAGCAGCAGCGCGTCGCGATCGCGCGGTCGCTGGCGATGAAGCCGAAGCTGATGCTGTTCGACGAGCCGACGTCGGCGCTCGACCCGGAGCTGGTCGGGGAGGTGCTGGAAGTGATGAGTACGTTGGCGGGGGAGGGGATGACGATGGTCGTCGTGACGCACGAGATGAGCTTCGCCGCGGAGGCCGCCGACGAGGTGGTGTTCCTGGCCGACGGCGCCGTCGTCGAGACCGGGCCGCCCTCGGAAGTACTGAGCGCGCCGAAGCACGAACGGACCCGGCAGTTCCTGGCGAGGATCCTCGCGTGACGCGGATTTCGCCCCGGTACCTGCTCCAGTTCGACGAGCCCGCCGGCTACCTCGACTTCGCCCGGTTCGGCCCGCCGTCCCACGCGGTGCTCGACACGACCGCCGCGCTGCTCGACCAGGCCACCACGGCCGGTCCGTCCACTGTGGACGAGCTGATGCGGCAGGAGATCCGGGCCAAGGCGGCGGCCGCGCGGCTGTCCGGTTCGGACACCGACCACACGGTCCTGCTGCCCAACACCAGCCTCGGGTTGTTCCAGGCCGCGTTCCACAGCTCCGGCGAGGTGCTGGTGTCGGCGGCGGAGTTCCCCGCCAACACCTACCCGTGGGCGCGTGCTGAACAGGCCGGACGGCTCACGTTGCGGCGGCTGACCGGCGGTTACGTGACGCCGGAGCGGGTCGCTTCCGCTTTGACGCCGGAGATCACCACGGTGAGCGTCAGCGCGGTCGACTTCCGCACCGGCTTCCGCGCCGACCTCGCCGCGCTGCGCGACGTCGTCGGCGATCGGCTGCTGGTCGTCGACGGCATCCAGGGCTTCGGCGTGATCGAGGCGCCGTGGGAGGTCGCCGACGTCCTGGTCGTGGGCGGGCAGAAGTGGCTGCGCGCGGGCTGGGGGACCGGCTTCGCGGTCTTGTCCGACCGTGCGCTGGACCGGCTGGACCCCGTGCTGTCGGGGTGGACCGGCGCGCGCGACCCTGGCCTGTTCGACGACGAGATCCACCCGCCGGACGTCACCGCCCAGGCGTGGTCGATCTCCAACCTCAGCCCGATCACGTCCGGCGCGTTCGCCGAGGCTCTGGAGCTGGTCGAGGACGCCGGGGTCGGCGCCATCGCGGCCCGGATCGCCGAGCGGATCGGGTCCTTCGAGGAGGTACTCGCTTCCTGCGGCGCCGAGGTCGTCTCGGCTACCGAACGGCGAGCGGGAATCCTCGCGTTCACCCTGCCCGGGCACCCCGCCGAGCAGGTCGGCGCGGCGCTGGCCAACGCCGGGATCGCGGCGACCGTGCGGCCCGAGCACGTCCGGCTGTCACCGCACGCATCGACTCCGGCGGCCGCCGCGGACCTGCTCCGGGAAGCGTTGGAGACGCTGACCAAGCCGCGCGAACCGCTGGTCGTCCCGGCCGCGGGCGCGACGACGCACGAGGTGCTGACGGCGCTGGTGCCGGCGATCCCGGGGCTCGCGGCCATGCTCGGGCCCGGCAACGAGGTGCTGCTGCACGACCTGAGCCGGCTGCCGGACTCGATCGTCGCCATCGCCGGCGACCTGACCGGCCGCACCATCGGCGGGCCGATGACCGACCTGCTGCTCGGCCTGGTCCGCCGCGGCACCACCCAGGACCTGACGAACTACCGCACGCACGGGCCGGACGGACGCGCGATCCGCTCGTCGACGCTGTTCCTGCGCGACGCAGACGGGGTCGCGGTCGGCTGCCTGTGCGTCAACAGCGTCGACGCGTCCGCTTCGGCGGGCGGGAACGGCGAGCCGGAGACTTTCCCACCGGACGTCGACAGCCTGCAGCGGTTCCTCGTCGACCGCGCGGTGACCAAGGCCGGGATCCCGGTGGACCTCATGAAGAAGCGGCACAAGGCGGCGGTGGTCCGGGAGCTCGACGAAGCCGGCTATTTCCTCATCAAGGACGCGGTCGACCACCTGGCCGGGCGCCTCGACGTCACGCGCTACACGATCTACAACTACCTCAACGAGATCCGTGCCTGATCGGGGCCTTGCCCGCGGTCGCCGCGGGGCGCACCATGGCGCGCATGACCGAACCGGACACGCGGCGGGCGGTGCTTCGCATCGAAGCAGTGGACGCCGACGCCGAGGAGCTCGACGGGCTCGCCCGCCGGCTGCGCGCCGAGCTGACCACGCTCGACGTCGAGCTGGGCGCGGTGCCCGGTGAGCTGCCGGCGGGCGCGAAGGCCGCCGACCCGGTGACGATCGGCTCGCTCATGGTGGCGTTCAGCGCGGCGGGCGGCGTGTTCCCCGGCCTGGTCGAGACGCTGAAGGACTGGCTCGGCCGCCAGGCGGGAAAACACCGGATCAAGGTGACGGTCGACGGGGACACCGTCGAGCTGGAGCGGGCGACGTCCGCCGAGCGGCAGCAGCTGATCGACGCCTTCGTCCGGCGACACGGCTGACGCGACCGCGATCCCCGCATCGTCCACTCCGGACGGTGGGTGACCCGGGTATCCGATTTCCGCCTTTCGTAGGGCATTCGGGCCCGGCCACCCGTTTGCCGTCCCCGGTGGACGTGCGCGGGGCTAGGGTTCAGCCGCTCGAAGCTGAAGCCGAAAGGGAGAAAACAGTGAGACGTGCCCTTTTCGCCACTGTGGCCGCCGCCGCGGTGGCCTCCGCGCTCGTGGCCGCGCCGGCCGCGTCCGCAGCGCCCGCGAGCCAGGCGTCGATCGCCTGGGGGGCCTGCACCGATCCCACCCTCGTCGCCGCCGGCGCCGAATGCGGGTACCTGGGGGTCCCGCTCGACTACTCGAAGCCCCGTGGCGAGCAGGTCCAGCTCGCCGTCAGCCGCGTCCAGCACAAGGTCGCCGACGCGCAGTACCAGGGCGTCATGCTGACCAACCCCGGCGGCCCCGGCGGTTCCGGCCTGCTGCTGGCCACCCGCGGGCCGAAGGTGCCCAACCACGCCGGCGACGCCTACGACTGGATCGGCTTCGACCCGCGCGGCGTCGGCGCGAGCAAGCCCGCGCTGTCGTGCGACCCGAACTACATGGACTACGACCGGCCGGAGTACGCGCCGTTCACCCCGCAGCTCGAGCGGACCTGGCTCGACCGGGCCAAGGGCTACGCCGACGCGTGCGCGAAGAACAACTCGAAGGCCCTGCTGGAGAACATGAAGACGACCGACACGGTCAAGGACATGGACTCCATCCGCAAGGCGCTCGGCCAGAAGCAGCTGAACTTCTACGGCTACTCCTACGGCACCTACCTCGGTCAGGTGTACGGCTCGCTGTTCCCGCAGAACGTGCGCCGGATGGTGCTCGACTCGACGGTCGACCCGCGCGGCGTCTGGTACGGCGACAACCTCAACCAGGACGTCGCGTTCGACAAGAACATCCTCATCTGGTTCGGCTGGCTCGCCCAGCACGACGACGTCTACCACCTCGGCAAGACCCAGTCCGCGGTGCAGCGCGTGGTCAACGAGCAGCTGCTCAAAGCGTCGTTCACCCCGGCCGGCGGCGTGATCGGCCCGGACGAGATCCTCGACGTCATCCAGCAGGCGTCGTACTACCAGCTGCGGTGGACGCTCCTGGGCGACGCACTTTCGCGGTTCGTCAACCAGGGTGACTGGCAGAACTGGAAGTCGCTCTTCGAGGCCTTCGGCGGCCGCGGCGACGACAACGGCTACGCGGTGTACCTCGCCGTCCAGTGCTCCGACGTCCAATGGCCGCAGAGCTGGAACCAGTGGAAGATCGACAACTGGAGGACGTCCGTCAAGGCGCCGTACTTCACCTGGCAGAACGCGTGGTTCAACGCGCCGTGCCTGTACTGGCCGGCGAAGGCGGGTAAGCCGACGAAGATCGACGGCGGCGGGGTCAAGAGCGTGCTGATGATCGACGAGACGCTGGACGCGGCGACGCCGTTCCCGGGCAGCCTCGAGGTCCGCAGCCGCTTCCCGGGCGCGTCGCTGATCGCGGAGCCGGGCGGCACGAGCCACGCGATCACCCCGCGCGGCAACGCGTGCGTGGACACCAAGATCGCGGACTACCTGGCGACAGGCGCGCTCCCGGCCCGCAAGCCGGGCCGCACGGCCGACGTCGAGTGCGCGCCGCTGCCCCAGCCGACGCCCCCGGCACCGACGGCGGCGAAGGCTGATCTGAGTGCTACTCAGGGGTTGGTGGCCGGGCGGTTCACCGGCTGACCTGCGGAAACCCTGAGGAACGGGGTGTCGGGCCCAGTGCCCGGCACCCCGTTTTCGTGTCGTCACCGCAAGCGCCCCAATGTGGCCTTCGGTGCGTTCAACGCACCGAAGGGCCCCTTGGGTGCGTTGAACGCAACCAAGGCCACCTTGGGGCGCTCTCCGCCACCGTGGGCTTTGAACTTGCGCGGACTTTGTGTTACAAAGTCCACAGTGACGTTGCGATGCAAAGTCCACGAACGAAAGGAGAGCGCCATGACTGGGGGACCGGCGTTCGCACTCCGCGGCCTCACCAAGCGCTTCGGTCAGGTCACGGCCGTCGACGGCGTGTCCGTAGAGGTCGCGCACGGCCAGATCGTCGCGCTGCTCGGGCCGAACGGCGCGGGGAAGTCGACCACCGTCGACATGCTGCTCGGGCTGACCAAGCCGGACGCGGGGGAGGTCGCCGTCGCCGGTGGCAGCCCGCGCGAGGCCGTCGACCAGGGGCTCGTCGGCGCCATGATGCAGAACGGCGCCCTGCTGCCGGACGCCACCGTCGGCGAGATCGTCGACCTGGTCGTCTCGACGCACGCCAAGCCGCTGCCCGCGGCCGAGGTGATCGCCCGGGCCGGCCTGCAGCACCTCGTGAAGCGCCGCTGCGGCAAGCTCTCCGGCGGGGAACGGCAGCGCGTCCGGTTCGCGCTCGCGCTGGCCGGCGACCCACGGCTGCTGGTGCTCGACGAGCCCACCGCCGCGATGGACGTCGATGGTCGGCGCGCGTTCTGGGCGTCCATCCGGGAGTTCGCCGCCTCCGGCCGGACCGTGCTGTTCGCGACGCACTACCTCGCCGAGGCCGAGGACTACGCCGACCGCGTCGTGCTGATGCGCCACGGCGGCGTCGTCGCCGACGGCGCGGTCGCCGAGGTCCGGGCCGCGGTGTCCGGGCGGGTGCTCAAAGCCGTCGTGCTCGGAGCCGCCGAAGCCGATCTGGCGGAACTGCCGGGCGTCACGACCGTGCAGCTGCGTGCCGGCCGCGCCGAGCTCGCCTGCGCCGACTCCGACGCCGCCATCCGCGCCCTGCTGGCCGCGTACCCGCAGGCGTCCGACATCGAAATCACCGCGCTGGGCCTCGAAGAGGCCTTCCTGGCGCTCACCGCCGACGAGACCGAAGGGGCAGCGGCGTGAACACGACCTACCTGAGCCTGGAGATCAAGCGGATCGTCCGGAGCCCGCAGTTCGCGATCTTCACCATCGGCATGCCGGCGGCGATGTACCTGCTGTTCGGGTCCATCTACGGGGACGCCGTCCTGGACAACGGCCTGCGCTCGAGCACCCAGACGATGATCACCATGGCCGCGTACGGCGCCAGCGGCGGTGCCCTGTTCACCGGCACCCGCGTGGCCCAGGAACGCACCGACGGCTGGCAACGCCAGCTCCGCCTGACGCCGATGCGCGGCCCCGGCTACCTGGCGGTGAAGGTCGCCTCGGCGATGGCGGTCGCCCTGCCGGTCCTCCTGGTCATCTTCCTCGTCGGCTTCCTGCGCGGCGAGCAGCTCGGTATGGCCGACTGGGGCCGGCTGCTGGTCTTCCTGTGGGCGGCGACCCTGCCGTTCGCCGTGCTCGGCCTGGCGATCGGCCTGTTCGGCAAGGGCGACACGGTCGGCGCGGTGACCGGTGCCCTGATGATGCCGCTCGGCATGCTCGGCGGCCTGTGGATCCCGCTCGAGTTCCTGCCCGGCTGGATGACGACGCTGGCGCACTTCGTGCCGACCTACTGGTTGCGCCGGGTCGGCGTCGACCCGCTGACGCACGCGTCCGGGACGTGGGTCGCGGTGCTCGTGCTCGCGGGCTGGCTGGTCGTACCGGCGCTGGTCGTGCTGCGCCGGTTCCGGCTGGACACGGCGCGGCTGTGAATGCGTGTTAACTTCCGTGCAGCGTTGAGGGGTCTGCACGGCAGGAGGGCGGGACAGGTGGACGACGAGCCGATGTCGGCGGAGGAGTCGCTGAACCTGATCGCCCAGCAGAACCGGCGCACGCGCCGTGAACTGGGCGGAGGCCCCGCGCGCATGCTCGCCGCGTGGGCCTTCGCCTGGATCGTGGGCTGGGGCTTCACCTACTTCGCGACGCGGACCGCGAGCGTGCCCGGCTGGGTGGGCGGGGTGGTCGTCGCGGTGCTGTTCGTCGCCGCGATGGTCTACACCGGCTACGTCAGCGCCCGGGCCGGGCGGGGGATCCGCGGCCCGTCCAAGACGGTCGGCGCGATGTACGGCTACAGCTGGGCGCTCGCCTCGATCGGGCTGAGCGTCATCGACATCCGGATCACGCAGTTCGGCACGCTGTCCTCCGACCAGGTGTCGCTGCTGTGGTCGGGCACGTGGCTGCTGCTGACCGGCGTCCTGTACCTCGCCGGCGGCATGCTCTGGCAGGACAAGCTGATGTACGGCCTCGGCGCGTGGATGATCGTCTCCGCCGGGCTGAGCGTGCTGGTCGGGTTCCCGGCGAACTTCCTGGTGCTGGCGATCTGCGGCGGCGGTGGGTTCCTCCTCGCGGCGACCGTGTACTTCGTCCGCGAGAAGTCCCGATGAGCGATCCGTTGCCCCAGCTCGATCCCGTTATCCACGCCCAGGCGCGGCTGCGGGTCACGGTGGCGCTGGCCGGGCTGCGCGCCGCCGACCAGATCACGTTCCCGCGGCTGCAGCAGCTGCTCGACATGACGGCCGGCAACCTCTCGACGCACCTGCGCAAGCTCGAGGACGCCGAGTACGTCGAGATCACCAAGGCCTACGAGCACCGCACGCCGGTCACCCTGGTCCGGCTGACCGCGGCCGGACGCGCGGCGTTCGAGAGCTACACCAAGGCGCTGCACCAGCTGCTGGACGCCACCGGCGGGGACTGACGTGGCCCGCTGGGTGATCCACCTCGACCTGGACGCCTTCTACGCGTCGGCCGAGCAGCTCACCCGCCCGACGCTGGCCGGGCGCCCGGTGCTCGTCGGCGGCACCGGGCCACGCGGCGTCGTCGCGGGCGCGAGTTACGAGTCCCGGGCGTTCGGCATCAAGTCGGCGATGCCGATGGCGCAGGCGCGCCGGCTGCTCCCGGCCAACGGCGTGATCGTGCCGCCGCGGTTCCGCGTGTACGAGCGGCTCAGCCAGGAGGTGTTCGCCGTCGTCACGTCGGTGGCGCCGCTGCTGGAGAAGATCTCCCTCGACGAAGCGTTCGCCGAGCCACCGTCGCTCGTGGATGCGTCCTTCGACGACGTGACGGCGTTCTGCGCGTCGCTGCGTTCCCGGATTCGGGCGGAAACGGGCCTGGTGGCGTCGATCGGCGCGGGCAACGGCAAGCAGATCGCCAAGATCGCCTCGGACGAAGCCAAGCCGGACGGCCTGCTGGTGGTGCCGCAGGGCACCGAACGCGAATTCCTCGCGCCGCTGCCGGTGCGCGCGCTGTGGGGGATCGGCCCTGTCGCCGAAGGGAAGCTTCGGTTCATCGGCGTCCAGACGCTCGGACAGCTGGCGGCACTGTCCGAACAGGACGCGGCGGCCACGCTGGGCGGCGTGATCGGCCGCGACCTGCGCCGGCTCGCCACCGGCTTCGACGACCGCCCGGTCGCCGACCGCGGCGAGACGAAGCAGGTCAGCGCGGAAACGACGTTCGACACGGACATCATCGACCTGGCCACGCTTCGCTCGGAAGTTCGCCGGATCGCCGTCGGGGCGCACAAGCGGCTGGTCAAGGCCGAGCGCGTGGCCCGCACGGTGGTGATCAAGCTCCGGCACACGGACATGCACACGGTGACCCGTTCGGAGACGATCTCCGCCCCGACCGACGATTTGGCGGAGCTGTCGGCGGTGGCGGAACGGCTGCTGCTCGACCCGGCGGAGTTCGGCGGCATCCGGTTGGCCGGGGTCGCGTACAGCGGGCTGTCGGTGCCCCACCAGGACGCGCTGTTCAGTCTCTCCGTGCGGGAAACCCCGGCTGCCACCGTGGTCTCCGCCGCGCCCGCGCCGGTCGCCGCCCCGTCGGAGTGGCGACCGGGCGACGACGTCGTGCACGAGGAATTCGGCACGGGCTGGGTCCAGGGCGCGGGCCACGGCCGGGTGACGATCCGCTTCGAGCACCGCACTTCGGGCCCGGGCGCGGCTCGCACGTTCCCCCAGACGGACCCCGCCCTGACCCGCGGCGACCCCGCCGACTGCCTGAAGTAAAGCGCCCCAATGTGGCCTTGGTTGCGTTCAACGCACCCAAGGGGCCCTTCGGTGCGTTCAACGCACCGAAGGCCACATTGGGGCGCTGGGGACCTACTCGGCCGAGCAGCCTTGGAGCTTGGCGACTTCCTGGCCTGCCAGGAGGAACGCGCCGACGCCGTAAGCCGCGGTGTCGGACGCGTGAGCCGTCGCCGGACGGTCGCCGACCGGCTGGACGTAGCCGACCAGACCGGACGGCTGCAGCGCCTTCGTCGACAGCGCCGTCCACGCCTTGTCGACGACCGGGCGGAACCGCGCCGCGGGGAGGATGCCCGCGGAGATGCCCCAACCGAGGCCGTAGGTGAAGAACGCCGTGCCGCTCGTCTCCGGGCCGCCGTGGTCGAACGGGTTCAGCAGGTCCGAGTTCCAGAACCCGTCACGGCGCTGCACCAGCGCCAACGTCGAAGCCATCTTGTTGAACACCCGCAGGTACTCCGGCCGGCGCGGGTCGTCCGTCGGCAGGACCTGCAGCACCTTCGTCAACGCCGCCAGGGCCCAGCCGTTGCCGCGCGACCAGAACACCCCCGAGCCCGTGAACCGCGCGTCGCGGTACCACAAGCCCGTGAACTCGTTGTACAGCTTGTGTTCCGACGACTTGAACAGCTTGTCCATGGCGTCCAAATAGGACGGATCGTGGTCGATCACGCTCATCCGCGCGAACGACGGCATCGCCATGTTCAGCGCGTCGACGTAGTTCCAGTAGTCGCGGTGCCCCGCCTGCACGGAAGCGACCTCGTCCTGGATCCGCGTGCGGATCGCATCGAGCGAGATCTCCGGGTGGAAGTACGTGTACAGGTCCAGGTACGCCTCGCCGGCGGCCTGGTTGTCGGGGAAGAACGGCCGCTTCGGATCGGACGGCAGCCGGTAGCCGTTCGCCTCCGCCCACGGCAGTGTCTTGTGGTTCGACTGGCCGGTGGTCCGGACCAGCGCGAGGTTGCCGACGTGGAACGTCGCGTTCTGCCAGTCCGGGGCGTCGAGGTTCGTCCCGTTGGTCACCCAGTAGTTGCCCGCGGACACCATCTGGTCGGTGATCGGGCATTCGGCGGGGGCCGCGACGGCCGCCGGGGCGGCGAACAACCCGCCCGCCACCACCGCGGCCGCGAGCACGCCAAAGCCACGAATTCCCGGGAAACGCATGAAAGCGTCCTCCTCAGCACGTCATGGCGGCGGTCGTTCGCAGCGAGTGTTCAGGGTTCCCGGTGGACGTGTCAAGGTGCCGGTGAGCGGTACGGCGCAACGGTTTCCAGCAACCGGCGAGAGGCGGACTCGGCGCCGTCGGCGTTCTTCGCCAGCACGAGCGTCAGCACCCGGGAATGCGCCACGAGCTCCATCGGCTCGCCGTGCGCGGTCAGGGCGGCCACCACCGGCACGTGCAGCTGCGCGATCAACGCGTTCCCGGACGCGCGGATCAGCGCCGCGTGGAACCGGGAATCGGCGTCCCGGAACGCCGCGCGGTCGGAGCGTTCGACCGCGTCCGCCATCAGCTCGTAGGCCGTGGCCATCGCCGAAAGCTCGTCCGGACGCCGGTGCTGCGCGGCCATCCGCGCCGCCTGCGGCTCGATCGTCAGCCGCAGTTCCCGCAGCTCGCGCAGGTGCTCCTGGCCGTCAGGACCGTTGACGCGCCACGCGATGACGTCCGGGTCGATCGCGTCCCACGCGTCGGGCGGCAGCGTCCACGTGCCGACCCGCGGGCGCGCGGTCACCATGCCCTTCGACTCCAGCACGCGCAGCGCCTCGCGGACCACGGTCCGGGACGCGGAGAACCGCCGGCCGAGCTCCTCGGGGACGAGCGGCTGCCCGTCCCCGAGGACTCCTTCGACGATGAGCCTGCCCAGTTCGTCGACGATGCGGGCGTGGAGGTTCCGGGGAGCGCTCATCGCCGGGCGCCCGCGCTACTCGGGCAGGCCGACGCGGCGCTCTCCGCTGCGCAGCTGCTGCAGCACGACCGCGATCACGAGCAGGGCGCCGTGGGCGACGTTCTGCCAGAACGGGTTGATGCCCAGGCCGGACATGCCGTTGTCGAGCACGCCCAGGATGATCACCGCGAGCACGGTCGAAATGATCGACCCGCGCCCGCCCTTGAGCATCGTGCCGCCGAGCGCGGCGCCGGTGACGGCCTGCAGCTCCAGGCCTTCGGACCCGGACACCGGCTGGCCCGAGCCGGTGCGCGCGGTGATCAGGATGCCCGCGACCGCCGCGACCACGCCGGCCAGCGCGTAGACGCCGATGATGTACCGGTTGATGTTGATGCCGGCCAGGCGCGCGGCCGTGTCGTTGCCGCCGATGGCGTAGACGTTGCGGCCGATGTCGGTGTACTTCAGGAGGAAGTGCAGCAGCGCCGCGACGATCAGGAACACCCACACCAGCGACGGCAGGCCCGCGATCGCGCCCTTGGCCAGGAAGATGAACAGGTCGTCGCCGCCGGTGTAGCCCTGCGACTTGCCGTCCGAGATCACCTGCGCGATGCCCTTGTAGGTGGCGAGCATGGCCAGCGTCGCGACCACCGGGTTGACCCGGCCGAAGATGATGATCATGCCGTTGACCAGGCCGCAGAGGATGCCGACGCCGATCGCGGCGAGGATGCCGACCTCGGCGTTGCCGGTCGAGGTGAACACCATCGCCGAGATGACCGAGGCGAGCCCGGCCATCGAGCCGACCGAGATGTCCAGCGCGCCCAGGATGATCACCAGCGTCTGCACCAGGGCCAGCAGCCCCATGATGGTGATCGCGCTGCCGATCAGCAGCAGGTTGTTGGTGCGCAGGAAGTTGTCGTTCAGGATGCTCAGCAGGACGATCAGCGCGATCAGGGTGATGATCAGGCTGGAGTTCTGCACGCCGATGCCGGTGAGCACGCGGCGCGCGGCCGACGGCTGCGGCGGCGCGGCGGGCGCCGACGTTTCCTTGGTGGGGGTACTCATGCGCCGACCTCGCTGACGCTCAGCTCGGCCTGAGCGGCGAGCGCTGTGTTGAATGGTTCGTTCGCAGGCTCACTCATGCGCCGATCTCCTGGGCTTCTTCCACGGCTGGTTCGGTTTCGGGGATGGCGAGGGTCAGCACGGCTTCCTCGGTCGCTTCGTCGCGGCCGAGCTCGCCGGCCAGGTGGCCCGCGCGCATGACGAGGATGCGGTCGGCCAGCGTCAGCACCTCGGGCAGGTCGGAGGAGATGACCAGCAGCGCGATGCCTTCCGCGGCGAGACCGTCGATGATCCGGTAGATCTCGGCCTTCGCGCCGACGTCGACGCCGCGGGTCGGCTCGTCCAGGATCAGCAGCTTCGGCCGCCGCGCGAGCCAGCGGGCGAGCACGGCCTTCTGTTGGTTGCCGCCGGACAGCTTGCGGACTTCCTGCTCCATCGACGGCGTCCGCACGCGAAGCTCGCTGATGTATTCCTCGACGAGCGCGCGTTCCTTCGCGCGCTTAACGACGCGGAAGCGGCGAAGCCGGTCCAGCACCGAGATGGAGATGTTGTCGCGTACGGACCGCTGCATGAGCAACGCGTCCGTCTTGCGCTCTTCGGGCGCGAAGCCGATCCCGGCTTTCACGGCGTCACCCGGGTTGTGCGCGCGCAGCCGCTTGCCGTCGAGTTCGACGGTTCCGGACCGGATCGGCAGGTCGCCGACGATCGCGCGGGCCAGCTCGGAGCGTCCGGCGCCGACCAGCCCGGCCAGGCAGACGACCTCGCCCGCGCGGACCTGCAGGGAGATACCGGTGACGTCGTCGGTCGTGACGTCGTCGAGCTTCAGCACGACGTTCCCGGTTTCTTGCGTGACGCGCCGTTCCAGCGCCGAAAGGTCGCGGCCGATCATCATCCGCACCAGGCCGGGCTCGTCGGTCTCCGCGACCTGCTGGACGCCGACGAGCTTCCCGTCGCGCAGCACGGCGATGCGGTCGGCGAGCTGGAAGATCTCCTTCATCCGGTGCGAGACGTAGACGACCGCGACCCCGCTGTCGCGCAGCCGCCCGATCAGCCGGAACAGCGCTTCGACTTCGTGCTCCGACAGCGACGACGTCGGCTCGTCGAACGCGATCACCTTCGGCGGGGTGGCCGCGGTGAGCACGCGGAGGATCTCGACGATCTGGCGCTGGGCGGCCGACAGTGCGACGCCGAGCGTCGCCGGGTTGAGCACGCCCTCGAAGCCGTACTCGGCGAGCGCGTCCTGCGTCGCCTTCACGAGCGTGCGGCGGTTGAACACGCGCGCCTTGGCGGGGAGCTCGCCGACGAAGACGTTCTCCGCCACCGAAACGTGCGGGATGATCTCGGGTTCCTGGTAGATCACGCGGACCCCGGCGGCCATCGCCGCGCGCGGGGTGTCGAACGCGACCTCGGTGCCGTCGAGCAGCAGCCGGCCGTCGTCGGGGCCCTGGTCGCCGGAGAGGACGCGCAGCAGCGTCGACTTCCCGGCGCCGTTCTCGCCCATCAGCGCGAGCACCTCGCCGGAGCGGAACTCCAGCGAGACGTCGTCGAGGGCGGTGACGCCGGAGAAGCGCTTGCCGATGCCCTCGACGGCGAGCGCGGCAGGAGAGCTGGACATGGTCGCCTTCCGTACAGCGGTCGTGAGTGTTTAGGGCGGTCAGAACCGCCCTAAACACTCACGAGGGGTCGGTCAGGTGCAGTTGACGCCGGCCTGCTTGTAGTTGTCCTTGTTGACGATCGTGGTCTTCGCGATCGTCTCCGCGGGCAGCTCCTTGCCGTTCTTCACCTTGTCGACCAGCACCTGGATCGCCGAGCGGCCGACCTCGGCGCCGGAGATGTAGAGCGCGGACTTGTTGCCGGTGTCCTTGCCGGCCGCCCAGTCCTTGCAGGTGAGGTACGCGCCGAGCCCGACGCCGATGATGTTGTTCGCCTGCACGCCGGAGTTGGCCAGCGCGGTCACGACACCGGTCTCGTTTTCGTCGTTGCAGCCCCAGACGACCCAGTGCTTGACGCCCGGGTTGGAGCCGATCACCGCGCCGGAGCGGTTCTGCGCGTCGACGGGGGAGTTGTCGGTGCCGACGTCGATCACCGGGACGTCCGCGCCCGCCGCTTTGGCGAACGCCGACTTGGCGGCGCCGACGCGGTCGGTGCAGACGCTGAGGTCCTGCTTGTAGGCGCTGATGATCTTGGTGTCGGCGGCGGCCCAGCCGGCGGCCTTGAACAGCTTCCCGGCCTCGGTGCCGACCGAGTCGCCCATCTGGCTGCCGTTGAAGCCGACGAACGGGGCCTTCGCGCCGGTGCCGTCCTTGATGACGTCGTCGGAGGCGATGATCGGGATGCCCGCGCTCTTGGCCTTGTCGATCACCTGCGGGCCGATGGCCTGGTCGGGGACGACGATGGCGACGCCGTTCGCGCCCTGCGCGACCGCGGCGTCCAGCTCGGTGATCGCCTTGTTGGCGTCCTGGCCGAGGTTGACGACCTTGAGCTCGACGCCGAGCTCCTTCGCCTTCTCCTGCGCCCCCTGCGCCTGCTCGACGAAGTACTGCTGGTCACCCTGTTTCTGCAGGTAGTAGAGGGTGATCTTGCCGTTGGCGGGCGCCTGCTGCGATGCCGGGGCTTCCGTCTTGCCGGAGGAGCACGAGGCCATCAGGACACCGGAAATCAAACAACAACCAACAACGCTCCAGGCGTGCAGCCTGTGCGAGTGTGGGGACATCGTTGCTCCCAAGGAGGCCGGGGTTCGAGTGGCGCGTGGGGGCGCCGCTGGGTGACTGGTATTACAAAACACCCGTTCGTGCAGCGTCAAGCCGCAGTTAGCGGAGCGATACCTACTCTGTGTAGTTGCATCGTGGCATATGCCCGCCCCATTTATCGTATTTTTTCGGCGCTGTCCTGCGCGTTGTCCGGTTTTGTCCTGGGCGAATGTTCTGATCGGTGTTGTCGACTGTGGTGGAAGTTTCCGTTGACCAGGTCGCCGCACGTGTCGGGTTCGTCCGGATGGCAGGATGACCGGACCACAGCAGCAGGGGGACCGATGACGAAGCTCCGCGTCGCCGCGATCGCCGGGGTAGCCGTCCTGGCGGCCGCGTGCAGCAGCCCGCCGCAGTCCGGCCCGGCGCCGACGCCGTTCCCGGAGACGCCTTCTTCGGCGCAGGCGGCACCGGACGGCTCGTTCAGCGTCGTCGCGACCGGCGACGTCCTGATCCACCCGGCGCTGACCGAGCAGGCCGAGGCCGACGGCGGCGGGAAGATCGACTACCGGCCGTTGCTCGCCGGGATCAAGCCGCTGATCTCCGGCGCCGACCTCGGGATCTGCCACCTCGAGACGCCGTTGGCGCCGGAAGGCGGCCCGTACAGCGGGTACCCGTCGTTCAGCGCGCCACCGGAGATCGCGGACGCGCTCAAGGACACCGGCTACGACACCTGCTCGACGTCGTCCAACCACACGATCGACCAGGGCGCCGACGGCGTGAAGCGGACCTTGGACAAGCTCGACGCCACCGGGATCAAGCACACCGGCTCGGCGCGCTCGGCCGCGGAAGCGGCGAAACCGCTGGTCCTCGACGTCCACGGTGTGAAGGTCGCGCAGGTGTCGTACGCCTTCGGGTTCAACGGCATCAAGGTGCCGGCCGGGAAGCCGTGGCTGGCCAACCAGATCGACGTCGACGACGTCCTCGCGGCGGCTCGCAAGGCGCGTGAGGCCGGAGCGCAGGTCGTGATCGCGAGCCTGCACTGGGGGGTCGAGTACCAGCACGACCCGACGGCCGAGCAGCGGTCGCAGGCCAAGAAGCTCCTGGCGTCCGACGACATCGACCTGATCGTCGGCCACCACGCGCACGTGGTTCAGCCGTTCGAGAAGATCGGGGACAAGTGGGTGGCCTACGGGCTCGGCAACAGCGTCGCCCGCCACTCCGAGCCGCGCGGCGACACGGAGGAGGGTGCGGCGGCCCGCTTCCGCTTCGTCCGCGACGGCGACCGCTGGAAGGTCGACAAGGCCGAGTACATCCCGACCTACATCAAGCTCGAGGCCCCGATCCGCCTCATCGACTTGTCGACATCAACAGCATCGGCGCAGGTCACCAAGGCCCTGGGCGACACGGACAAGAACATCCTGAGCCTGAAAGCGGACCAGGACGGCCTCACCCGCCCCGGCAAGTAACCGTGATCAGACGGTCGACACGCGTGATTGAGGAGTCGACACGCGTGTTTGAAGGGTCGACACGGCAGCGACCGACCTGCTGTGGCGTGTCGACCCTCCGATCACGTGAGTTGGCGTTCTGATCACGCGAGTTGGCGTTTCCCTCACGGAGTCAGTGGGTGCGGGTGGTGATCAGGCGGGCCAGGGCCGCCAGTTCCGCGGCCGGGCGGGGGACCGGGTTCACCGCCGCCAGCTCCCGCAGTCCCTTCGCCACCAGCGCCGCCGCCTGGGCCTGGCTCCACTGGCGGCCACCGGCCTCGTCGACGAGCGTGGCCGCGAGGGCCAGTTCGATGTCGTCCAGCGGGTCGGTGCCGGAGTACAGCGCCGCCAGCTCCGCTCCGGCCGTCGTGCCGGACGACAGCGCCGTCACGACCGGGAGCGACTTCTTGCGGTTCTGGAGGTCCGAGTACACCGGCTTGCCCGTCTCGGCGGGGTCGCCCCAGATGCCGAGCAGGTCGTCGACGTGCTGGAACGCGAGCCCGATCGACCGGCCGAACTCCCCGAACCGCGGCACCGCCTCCGGCCGGCCGGCGAGCAGTGCGCCCAGCCCGCAGGACGCGCCGATCAGCGCCGCCGTCTTCCCGCCGGCCATCCGGACGCACTCGGCCGGCGTGACGTCGTCGCGCTGCTCGAAGTCGACGTCGGCGGCCTGGCCTTCGAGCAGTTCGAGCACGGCCTGGGACAGCAGCTTCGCGCCGTCGGGCGCCAGCTGTTCGAACGCCACGCTCAGCAGCGCGTCCCCGGCGAGCACCGCGGGCCCGGTGCCGAAGACCGTCCACGCCGTCGGCCGGTGGCGCCGGGTGGTGTCGCCGTCCATGACGTCGTCGTGCAGCAGCGAGAAGTTGTGCACGTACTCGACCGCGACGGCGGCCGGCACGGCGTTCGCGGGGTCGCCGCCCGCGGCTTCCGCGCATAGCAGCACGAGCGCCGGCCGCAACGCCTTCCCGCCGTCCGCGGAGGACGGTTCGCCCTGGGCGTCTTCCCAGCCGAAGTGGTAGCCGGCGATCCGCCGCATCGCGTCGGGCAGCCGCTCGGCCGCCGTGCGCAGCGCCGGGTCGACCAGTCCCTTGCTCCACGCGAGGACGTCGGCGAGGGGGCGGGCGGCGGTCCGGGAGTCCATGGTCGTCATGAGCGGCCGATCTCGACGTGGTCGAGGACGCCGAGTGCGTCCGGGACGAGCACGGCGGCGGAGTGGTAGGCGCTGACGAGGTAGGACGTCACGGCGTGGTCGCTGATGTTCATGAACCGGACGTTGAGGCCGGGCTGGTATTCGTCCGGGAGTTGCTGGGGGCGCAGGCCGATGACGCCGGCGTCGTCTTCGCCGGTGCGCATGGCGAGGATCGACGTGGTGCCGGTGTCGGTGATGGGGATCTTGTCGCAGGGCAGGATCGGGACGCCGCGCCAGGTTTGGACGCGTTTGCCGTCGAGGACCGCCGGGTCGGGGTAGATGTGTGCCCGGGTGCATTCGCGGCCGAACGCGGCGATGGCGCGGGGGTGGGCGAGGAAGAATTTCGTTTTGCGGCGGCGGCAGAGCAGGTCGTCGAGGTCGAGTGGTGTGGGTGGGCCGGTGCGGGTGGTGAGGCGGTGTTTGAGGTCGGCGTTGTGCAGGAGCCCGAAGTCGGTGTTGTTGATCAGTTCGTGTTCTTGTCGTTCTCGCAACGCTTCGACGGTGAGCCGCAGTTGTTGTTCGAGCTGGTTCATGGGGTTGTTGTAGAGGTCGGTGACGCGGTTGTGGACGCGGAGCACGGTTTGGGCGACGGCGAGGTCGTACTCGCGGGGTGAGGGGTCGTAGTCGACGTAGGTGCCGGAGAGGATGGGCTCGCCGTCGTGGCCGGCGGAGAGGTCGATGCTGGCTTCGCCGGCTTTGTTTTGGGGTTTCCGTGGGCGTCCGATGGCTTCGGCGACGTGGTTGCGGAGTGATTCGGATCGGCCGTTGAGCCGGGCGTACGCCGAAGCGGGCAGGACCAGGGCGATGACGTGGGTGGCGGCGCGTGCGGTGAAGCTCCACCGGGCGTCGTCGCGGGTGAGGAGTTCGGCGCCGAAGTGGTCGCCGTCGGTGATGGTGCCGAGGTGGGTTTCGTCGCCGTATTCGCCGCGGCCGTGCTGGGTGACTTTGCCGTGGGCGATGAGGATCAGGGTGTCGAGCGGTTCGCCGGTGGTGGTGATGGTGGCGCCGGGTTCGTATTCGCGTTGTTCGAAGGTGTCGGCGAGTGCGGCGAGGGCTTGTTCGTCGCCGAAGCCGTGCAGGAGTTCGAGTTCGGTGAGTTCGGCGGGGATGACCTGGACGCGGGTGCCGGTGGTGTAGAAGCTGACTTTGCCGTCGCCGATGGTGTAGGTGAGGCGGCGGTTGACGCGGTAGCTGCCTGCGGGTACGTCGACCCAGGGGAGCTGGGAGAGCAGCCAGCGGGTGGTGATGCCGCGCATCTGCGGCAGTGTCTTGGTCGTCGTGGTCAGCGCCCGCGCGGCTGTGACGCCCAGGGACAGCTGCGGTGCCGACGGTTCTTCGGTGACGGTCAAGGGTTCACGCGCCGATCGGGTTCGGGGGCTGCGGGGAGACCGGGCTTGGGCACGACCCGCGCCGCGGCCGTGCCGAGCCCGGTCGGCCCGAAGGCCGACGGCGGCAGGCCGGGCCCGGGGCGCGGCGGTTCCGCGTCGGGCTTGCGGGGCGGTGTCGCGGGCTCCGGCATTACCCCTCCCGCCCGAGTTCGGCGCTTTCCAGCACGGCGAGTGCATCGGGGACCAGTACGGCGGCGGAGTAGTAGGCCGACACGAGGTAGGAGATGATGGCCTGCTCGGAGACACCCATGAACCGCACGTTCAGCCCCGGCTGGTACTCATCCGGCAGCCCGGTCTGGTGCAACCCGACCACGCCCTGGGCCTGCTCCCCGGTGCGCATCAGCAGGATGGAGCTGGTGCGGGTGTCGGTGACGGGGATCTTGTTGCAGGGCAGGATCGGCACCCCCCGCCAGGCGGGGACGTGGTGCCCGCCGAAGTCGACGGCGTCGGGGTAGACGCCGGCTTTGGTGCATTCGCGGCCGAACGCGGCGATGGTTTTGGGGTGGGCGAGGAAGAACCCGGGGTCCTTCCAGACCAGGGCGAGCAGTTCGTCGAGGTCGTCGGGGGTGGGAGGGCCGGTGCGGGTGGGGATGCGCTGGGCGAAGTCGGCGTTGTGCAGCAGCCCGAAGCCGGTGTTGTTGATCAGTTCGTGTTCCTGGCGTTCCCGCAGTGCCTCGATGGTCAGCCGCAGCTGTTGCTCGATCTGGTTCATCGGCTGGTTGTAGAGGTCCGCGACGCGGGAATGGACCCGCAGGACGGTCTGGGCGACCGACAGTTCGTATTCGCGGGGTTGGGCGTCGTAGTCGACGAAGGTGCCGGGCAGTATCGGTTCGCCGTCGTGGCCGGAGGCGAGGGAGATTTCGGCTTCGCCGTGGTCGTTGCGGGCACTCGAGCCGCCGGCGGTGAATGCTTCCAGGTGGGTTTGGAGGGTTTCCGAGCGTGAGAGGACGTCTTCGAACACGTCCCTGGGTAGTGAGAGGACGGTGCAGGTGGTGACGGCCTTGGCGGTGAATTCCCAGATCCCGTCGACCTGGGTCAACGCGGTTTCGCCGAAGTAGTCGCCGTCGGCGAGGGTGCCGAGGACGGTCTGGTCGCCGTAGGCGCCGGTGCCGACCTTGGTGATTTTGCCGTGGGCGATGAGGAACACCTGGTCGGCCGGGGAGCCGAACTCGACCAGGACGTCTCCGGGCTCGTACTCGTGCTGGGAGAACCGGGAGGCGAGTTCGGTGAGGACGTCTTCGTCGTCGTAGCCGCGCAGGGGTGCGAGTTCGCCGAGTTCGGGTGGGATGACGCGGACTTCGGCGCCGGTGGTGGTGAAGGTGACCCGGCCGTCGCCGACCGAGTAGGACAGGCGGCGGTTGACGCGGTAGGCGCCGCCGGAGACCTCGACCCAGGGCAGCAGCTTGAGTAGCCAGCGGGAGGAGATGCCCTGCATCTGCGGGACCGACTTGGTCGTCGTGGCCAGGGTGCGGGCCGCGGCCCGCCCGAGGCTCAGCGGCGCCTGCTCGGATTCCACCGGGTCGGTGACAGTCACAACGAGAACCACCCAATCATTCGGAAGCCGGGATTGCCCAAGACTGGCAACGAAGAATCAACATAGCAACGGCGCCCGGCCGCACAATGACACGATCGGGTCGGCGGGCTGATCACGTGCTGGGTTCCCGGCCATTCCGGGCACCATCTTCCCGCCGGGTACCCACCGATCATCACCCGGCGTTCGTGGTCGTCACCCGGTCGGGAATATCCCTCCACGTAAGGGGAATCCGTCGTCGCGGTGGGGAGCGGTGCGGGTCACCCCGGCGGCGGGGAACTGCGCCGAACCGGCTATGGTCGCGGCCTGGGTGAGGCCACTCGGATGAATCGAACAATTCCCGGTTGTCCGGCCGTAAATGGGTGACTAACTTGGGCGGTCCGGCGGTGAATCCGCCTGGCGGGAAAGGACGTGGATGAACATCTTCCTGGCCGGCGGTCTCTGGGTGGCCGGCGCGGCCCTCGTCGGGGGCTTGATCGCGTACCTGGTCCGCCGGTTCGGCTGGGACGAGGGGCGGCCCGACAACAACGACGCGGCGGGCCAGGTGTTCACCATCGTCGGCGGGCTGCACGCGGTGCTGGTCGCGTTCGTGCTCATCTCGCTGTTCGACTCGGTCGGCGCCGCGAGCGAGGACGCGCAGACCGAGGCGGACAGTCTCATCGCGGCGACGTGGGCGGCCGACGCGCTGCCGGCCGAGACGAAGGACCGGGTGCACCAGCTCGCCGTCGCCTACGCGCGGACCGTCGAACAGCAGGAGTGGCCGCGGCTGTCCGACGGCGGCGAGATCCCCGCCACGGGCTGGACGCAGCTGGACCAGATGCGCCAGGCCGTCGCGGCCGCCGACGTCGACGGCGACTGGCAGATCGACCGCAAGACCGAGGCGAGCAACCAGCTCTGGTCGGTCTACCAGGCCCGCACGCAGCGGCTGAACAACGCCACCGGCGGCGGGGTCGGGGCGGTCGTCTGGTTCGCGTTGATCCTCGGCAGCCTGATCACCGCGATCCTGCTGCCCAACCTGTTCGGCGGCACGCGGCTGGCCGCGCACGTCATCATCGTCTCCACCCTGGCCGGCACGATCACGTTGCTGCTGTTCGCGATCCACCAGCTGCAGAACCCGTTCAGCGGAGGCGCGAAGATCCCGCCGGAGGCGTTCACCGGCGCGCTGGAAAGGCTGGCTTGACCGGCAGGCGGGCCCGCTGGGCGGCGATGCTCGGCGTGGCCGCGGCGGTCTCGGCCCTGCTGGCGGCGACGGGCTGGCTCGCGTCCGGGCCGTCCCGCCGCCCGGCGGCCCAGGACCCGGACGGCTGCACGATCCTGCAGGCGGAGAACGAACGCGACGGCGCTCCGACGACGTTGCGGCTGCTGTCCCTGCCCGACGGGACGACGAAACGCCTGACCCAGGCGGGCTACTGGATCAACGCGATGGGGTACTCGGCCGCGCAGGACGTCGTGTACGGCGTCGCCGACGGAACGCGCCGCGGCCGGTACGGCCACGGCGCGCACGCGGTGCGCATCGACGCGTCGGGAGCGGTGACGGACCTCGGCATCGTCGGCCGGGCGGGCGCACAGCATCCGTTGTGGAGCCTGGTCACGGGGGCGACGGCGGGGGCGATCGCCGGGAACCGCTGGTACGTGCGGCAGGACAGCGATCTGTACACAGTGGACGTCGACCCGTCGTCGGCGGACTACGTGCGGGTCGTGCACCGGACGCCGCTGCGGCCGGTGTCGCTCGCGGCAGGGGTGGACGACTTCGCGTACGACCCGTCGTCCGGCTTGCTGCTCGGGGTCTCGGCGGCTTCGCGGGGGGACAGTTCGGTGGTGAGCTTGGACCCGTCGACGGGGAAGGTCGCGGTGGTGCCGGGGCTGCGCTTCCCGCGCGGGGGTGCGTACGGGTCCGTGGTGCTCGGACCGGGGGCGATCTACGCGACGGCCAACCGGGACGGCCGCCGGAGTGTGACTTACCGGTTGCCGCGGGACGGTTCGGGCGCCGCGGTCGAGGTGTCGACCGGGCCGGCGCTGGTGAGCGGGGACGCGGCCGGGTGTTTCGTCGAGGCTGCCCCGCCACCACCTCCGCCCCCGCCGCCTCCTCCTCCGACTACCTCGGAGACGCCCACGCCCACGCCCACTCCGACGACTTCGCCGGCGCCTTCCCCTTCCTCGACGACGCCGGCGCCGGAGCCCCCGCCGCCGTCGCAGCCACCACCGGTGGAGCAGCCGGCCGCGGTGGCCCCGGCCCCGGCACCCACCCCGGCCCCGGTGGTCGCGCCCACGCCGACGGTGGTGGAGCCGACACCGGCACCGCCACCGACGAAGCGGCACGTGCAGCCGACGGAGGAGCCGGAGCCGGTGGTCGAGGGCACGGCGGTGAAGACGAAGGAGAAACGCCGCTGGGGACTGACGGCGCTGATCCTGGTGCTGGGCGGCGGAGCGGCAGCGGCCCACGGCCGCCGGCACCGCTGATCCCGGGGTGGGGGGGGGGGGGCTAACGGTGAGCAAACAAAATACGAAAACACCAAAACAACACACACCCAACCACAGCACACACACCACCCCCCCCCCCCCCCCC
>NZ_JBFBBZ010000006.1:84087-296069 GCF_040682935.1 Amycolatopsis sp. NPDC051061 | reverse complement strand
GTGGGGGGGGGGGGGGGTGCGCCCGCGCCCCCGGCCGGCCGCCACGGTTCTCCGGGGGTCGTTTTTTTTAAACCGGGTAACCCCCCCTTTTAAACAACCCCCACCAGCCGCGGCAGACCCGAACGAGGCGTCCGCCACACCCGCCGGCCGCACCGTTAACGCCCCGGCCTCCTCGAAGCCGGCCGACGTCCACTTCGGCCACGAAGATTCCTCCTCCGGCGCCGTCCACGCGCCAGAGGAGGAGAAACGGGATGAAACGGGTAACGATCGCCCTGGTCGCCGGGGTCTTGGCCCTGCCACTGGCCGCCGGTCCGGCGGAGGCGCACGACCACGGGCCGCAGGCGAAGGACGACCACCTCCACACGCGGGCCGGGCGGACCGTGCGCGCCGACGTGCTCGGCAACGACCGCGGCACCGCTGTCGTCCGGCACACCGCCGCCGCGCACGGCAGCGTCGAGGTCGCCGCCGACGGCACCCTCCGCTACACCCCCGCGCCCGGCTTCACCGGCCGGGATTCCTTCACCTACACCGTTTCCGACGCCGTGAAGCTCTACCCCACCAACCTCGAGCCGCTCGCCACCCTCGGCGGCGTGCAGCTCAAGGGCGGCGCGTACGGCTCCGCGCTCACCCCCGTGCCCGGCGAAAAGAACGAGTTCTACGGCCTCACCGACCGCGGCCCGAACGTCGACGCGCCCGACGGGGGCAAGATCGAGCCGCTGCCCGCCTTCACCCCCGCCATCGGGAAGTTCCGGCTCCGCGACGGCCGGGCCGTGCTGGAGAAGACCATCCCGTTGCGCGCCCACGACGGCACGCCCTACAACGGCCAGGTCAGCCCGCTCGCCGACACCGGCGAGAAGATCGTCGACCGGAACGGGAACGTCCTGCCGAAGTCGGCGAACGGCTACGACTCCGAAGGCCTCGTCGCGCAGAAGGACGGCACCTTCTGGGTCTCCGACGAGTACGGCCCCTTCCTCACCCACTTCGGCCACGACGGTCGCGCGCTCGAGCGCCTCTCGCCGTTCGACGGCTCGCTGCCGGCCGAGCTGAAGTACCGCGTGCCGAACAAAGGCATGGAAGGCCTCGCGCTCACCCCGGACGGCCGGACGCTCGTCGGCGTCATGCAGTCGGCGCTGCAGCAGCCGGACCTGACGAAGAAGCCGGGCAACGTCACCACGCTGCGGATCGTCACCGTCGACCCGCGCACCCGCGCCACCCACGAGTACCTCTACCTGCTCGACGACCCGGACACGACGGGCACCGCGGTCAGCGAGATCACCGCGCTCTCGGCGACGCGCTTCCTGGTGGACGAGCGCGACGGCGCGATGGAGCCGGACGCCTCCAAGAAGCTCTACGAGATCGACCTGACCGGCGCCACCGACGTCGGCCCGCGGGCCGCGGGGTACGACGCCGTCAAGGGCGGCCTGCTCGTCGACGGCAAGAGCATCGACGCCTACGTCGGCAAGGACACCACGGCCGAAGCGACGAAGGACCTCGCCGCCGCCGGGATCAAGCCGGTGGGCAAGAAGCTGTTCCTCGACCTGGGCGCGCTCGTGAGCGGGCTCGACCCGAGCGGCGGCTTCTTCGGGCACGACAAGGTCGAGGGCGTCGCGACGACCGACGGCGGCCGGACCGTCGTGATCAGCAACGACAACGACTTCGGCATCGACGGCGTGACCAACGCGGCGCCGCCGTACGCGCTGCACCCGAAGACGCTGCCGGACGGCCGCCAGGACGACGGCGAGTACCTCGCGGTCGACACGACGAAGCTGCCGGCGGTGACGAGCACCGCGACGGTCACGATCGACGTGCGGTAACCCTCAGTACTTGAACTGGTCGACGTTGTCGGCGGTGATGAGCAGCGGATCGCCCAGCAGGACGGTCTTCGACGCGGCGTCGTACTTCACCGCCGGCAACTCCAGGCTCACCTTGTTGACCGCCTGGAGCGGCTTGCCGTCGGCGACCTGCTTCGCCGTCCACGCGGTCAGCCAGCCGAGCGACTCGACGTTCCACAGCACCGATTCGGAGCACGAGCCGTCGAGCAGGAACGGCTTGATCGACTGCGGCGTCCCGACGCCGACGGTGAACACCTGGCCGATCTTCTGCTGCTCGCGCACCGCCTTCGCGACGCCGGGCGCGGACGTCGTGCACTCGCCGACCAGGCCGTTGAGGTCCGGGTGGCGGGCCATCAGCTCCTTGGCGAGGTTCGCCGCCTTGTCCTGGTCCTCGCCCGCGTAGACGGTCTCGACGACCTCCGCCTTCGGGTAGTGCGAGGCCGTGTACGCCTTCTGGACCGAGATCCACGTGTTGAGGTTCGCCGCGGCCGGGCCGCACGACACGATCGCGTACTTGCCGGTGCCGCCGGTCCGCTTCATCAGCGCGTCGGTGACCGCGGTGCCGATGCCCTCGGCACTGGCCTGGTTGACGAACACCTCGCGCTGCGTGCCGGGCGCGTCGGTGTCCGAGGTGAGCACGTGGATGCTCTTCGCCCGCGCCTCGGCGATCACCGGCGCGAGCGCGGCCGGGTCGTTCGGCGCGACGACGATGACGTCGACCTTCTTCGCGATCAGGTCGCGCATGATGGCGACCTGGTCGGCGGGGTCGACGGTCTTCGGGCCGACCGTGGACCACTGCACGCCGAGCTGCTTCGCCGCTTCGAGACCGCCGGCGTTCATCGCCTGGAAGTACGGGATGCCGCCGACCTTGGGCACGAACGCGATCCGCGTCGCCGCCGCGGCGGCGGGGGCGCTGCCCAGCTGGTCCGAGCAGCCCCCGAGCGCGAGCGCCGCACCCAGCAGCAGCGTCGCGACCAGCCGGAACGTCTTCGTCGGCCCTCGCATCCCCACCCATTCCTCAAGACTCTCGAACGGTCTGCGCGCGGTGGAGACCAAGGGGGAAGGTAGGGCCCCGCGTAACGGTGGTCAACGGGATGTGCGCAAAGGGTTACGGAAGCGAGTTCTACCTGGTGGGTTTCTGGCGGAGATTCGCCTGGTCGGCGGCGTTGACGACGGTGAGTGACGTCGACCTGCCGATGCGTCACTCCGAGTGGCGTTGTGGCGCGTGAGACAGGCGCGCAATACCCCTTGGGGGTAGTGCTCGATATGAACGAACAGCACGGAGCTTCGTGGGCGACAGCGATAACACGGTCGTCGTGGCGATCCCCGGGGCGATGGACGCCGGCCTCGCCAGTTTCCTCTTCTGGCTGGCGCTGGTGCTTTCGCTGGCCATCGCGTTCGTGGTCACGGTGCCGGTGAACAAGTGGATGATCGGGCGCGGCCTCGGCCACGCGAAGGTGCACGCCCACCACCAGCACTGAGGGGAGGTGGCGGCCTCCCCGGTCGGGGCTAGACGCTGGACAGGTCGACGGCGCGGTCGACCTTCCGCCGGTCGAGCACCCGCAGGATGCCTTCCAGCAGGTAGTAGTCGGCGTAGGGGAGCGACACCTCGATGCCGTCCTCGGCCGGCCGGTTGCGGGTGCAGCGCGCGACGCTCGCCTCGGCCCGGGTGGACTTCGTCGTCAGGCACGTCTGCGAGATCGCCGACAGGATCCGCAGCGCGCTGTCCCGGTACTGCGAACGGTGCGTGAGCTCCGCGAGGTCCAGCAGGCCGCAGGCCATGATCACCCCGGCGGAGGCGTCCTTGATGTCGTTCGGCGCCTGCGGGGCGAGGTAGTCCCACACCGGCACGTGGTCGGACGTCAGGTGCGACAGCGCGAAGTCCGCGAGTTTTCCGGCGGTGGTCAGGAACTCCTTGTCGCCGGTCCGGCGGTAGATCGTCGTGAAGCCGTAGACGCCCCACGCCTGCCCGCGCGACCAGCACGACGTCGGGCTGTAGCCCTGCACGGTGTTCGGCCCGATCGGCGCGCCGGTGACCGGGTCGAAGTCGAAGACGTGCGGGGTCGACCCGTTCGGGCGGACGAAGTTCTTCTGCGCGGTCTTCGCGTGCGCGACGGCGATCTCGAGGTACTGCGGATCCCCGGTCTGCTTGGTCGCGAAGGCCAGCAGATCGAGGTTCATCATCGTGTCCATGATGACGCGGCCCGCGTCCTTCGGGTCGGTCAGCGAGCCCCAGGCGCGGATGAACCGGCCGGCGGGGTTGTAGCGCTTGATCAGCGACGACGCGGCCTGCACCGCGCCCGCCTTCCACTTGTCGTCGCCGGTGAGCCGCCAAGCGGTGACCCACGACGGGTAGAAGAGGAAACCGAGGTCGTGCGTGCCGGTGTCGTTCTGGCGCGGCGCGAGTTTCTCCGCGGACGCCAGCGCGAGGGTCTTGAATTGTTCGTCACCGCTGTGCAGCCAGGCCAGCCACAACTGGCCGGGCCAGAATCCGCCGACCCAGTCGCCATTCTGCGAATAGGTCCATTTCTCGAACTTCGTGCCGACCGGGAACGCGGTGACGCCGGGGGCGACCGCGCGCAGCTTGGCCACCGCGTAATCGGCCGCTTGGCGGAGCGTCCGGGTGACCGATGCCTGGTCGGAGGTGGTGACGGAGGTCGCGGATGCGACCGCGGAGGTGCTGGCCGTCGCCGCCACCGCGGCTCCGGCCGCGGTGGTCAGCAGGGTTCTCCGGGTAACGCTCACAGGTGCCCGCCATTCCGTGTGGGGAAATGCTCCAGGTGCCCGGAAGTTTTTCACAGTCGCCACCGCGTGTACAGCGGGCGGACAGTTGTTCAGAAATGTGAACGATGGACCGGTGAGTGGGATATCCGAAAAGGGCGAAGGCCCGGCGGGGGACGCCGGGCCTTCGCTTTTCTCGCGGGGGTGAGGGCAGTCAACCACGCGAATCTCGGGGCTCGCTCGAGCCGCGGTTCAGCACAGGGGCGCGACCGGTTCGTCGGAGCCGGTCTGCAGGTACGTGTCCGACACGTAGTTGTTCGGGCCGATCCGGTCCCAGATGGTGCTGGTGCCGAACGTGCCGGTGACGCTGTCGCCCAGGACATAGCACTCGATGTTGACCCGGGCGTAGTTCGCCGCGAGGCCCTTGACGGCGGCCGACGTGCTGGCGCCGGCGCGCACGTTCATCGGGTCGCCCGCGGTCTTCACCGTGCCGGTCGGGCCGGTGCCGGTCCACAGGTAGGTGACGTTCACGTAGCCGTTGTCCGACATGCCGAGGCCGTCCCAGAAAACGCCGTCGGCGAGGTCGATGCCGGCCGGGTTCTGCACCGTGCGGCCGGAGTCGTCCTTCTTGCCGTTGTAGCCCTGCAGGTACGCGGCCTGCGCTTCGGGCGTGCCCTGCGGCAGGTCCTTGAACTCCGAGCGGACCGACGCCGGGTTCCAGTAGTCGTCGCGCTCGTTCCACGGGCCGATCTCCCACACCGGCGCGTACTCGCACTTGCTGCCGTCGGTGCGGCACACCTTGGCGGTGTAGTTGCCGGTTCCCTTGGGGGACACGGACTTGCCGGACGGGAACGAGACGAAGTGGTCGTGGCTGACGATCTTGTGGCCGTTGGCGGTGGTGCCGCCGACGAGTCCTTCGCGGGTGCCGTACACCTTGTAGGTCAGCGCGGCCGTGGCGGCGAGCGCGTTCACCTGCGGGACGCTGTCGGCGCTGAGCCCGAGGCCCTTGACGGCCGGGCGGACGCCGTCGGTGTCGCTGCGCAGGCTGATCCGCGCCTGCACGACGCTGACGGCGGTCTTGAACGCCGTGCCGGCGGGCGTCCACTCGGTCCAGGCGTCCACCCCGGTCCGGCCGCGGACGTCGACGTCGACCGTGGTGCCCTTCGGGGTGTCGGCGGACAGCTGCGCGCTGACGCGGTTCGCCGGCGCGCCCAGGGTGTGCTCGGCGGTGACGAAGCTGCCTTCGCTGCCGGCGAAGACCTGCGCGGTTCTGTGCCACGCGGCGTCGGCCAGGGTCAGCGTTCCGCCCGCGCCGGTGACGTTGACGTCGTCGTAGTCCACAGTGGACAGCTGTTCCTGCCAGCCGGTGCCGCTCGTGGTCGCGGCCTGGGCGGGGGCTCCGGCCAGCGCCGTCACCGCCCCGGCGGCCAGAACCGCCGCGGTCACGCGGCCGGCTTTCTTGATCCGGATCATCCCCGGTTCTCCTCTCGCACTCGTTCACTCGAACGTGGCGAAAGACTGACGGGGCGGCGTACATGATCCGTACAAGCAGTGCGCCGGGTGGTTGTGCGGCAAGCGCCCCAATGTGGCCTTCGGTGCGCTCAACGCACCCAAGGGGCCCTTCGGTGCGTTGAACGCAACCAAGGCCACATTGGGGCGCGCACGTCAGGCCGAAACGATGTGCGGAGGCTCCTCCATCGAGGTCACGGCCTCCGGCGGCCGCGACGAAAGCTCCCGCCAGATCGCCAGCGCCCGCTCCGAATAGTCCCGGGACCGCTCCGGCTGCGACAACGCCCGGTGCAGCTCACCGAGCAACTGCGACACCTCGGCCTCCGACCGCCGGTCCCCGTTGCGCCGGTGCACCGAAAGCGAGTTCACCAGCAACAGCTGCGCGTGCGCGAAGTCGCCACTGTGGAGGCACAGCTCTCCGAGGTTCTGGTTCGCGTACCCGACACAGTGATCGTCGCCGAGTTCGGTGAAGATCGCGATCGCCTGGTCGACGTGCTCGCGGGCCGCCGCCAGGTTGCCCTGGTGCTGGAACAGCAACCCCAGCCGCTTGAACGCGTGCGCCTCGCGGTGGCGGTCGCCGATCGCCGCCGACAGCTCCAGCGCGTCGGTGAACCAGCGCTTCGCCGCCGCGTAGCAGCCGCGGGACATCCAGACCGCGCCCGCGCCCAGGCGGGCCACCGCTTCGCCGTTCGGGTCGCCTTCCTCCGCGAACAGCTTCAGCGCCTCGTGGCAGTGGTCGAGCGCCGGGCCGTCCTCGCCGTCGATGCGCAGGATCGTGGCCAGGCCGGTCAGCGCGATGGCCACGCCCTGCGCGTCGCCGACCCGCTCGAACAGCGCCTTCGACTCCGCGAACGCCACCCGCGAACCGGCGTACTCGTCCTGGTAGAGCAGGTACTGACCGAGGTTGCGCTGCACGATCGCCTCCGCGCGCAGCGACCCCGTCCGGCGAGCCGCCGCCAACGCGATCGTATGCGTGCTGTGCCAGTCGTCCTGGTGGCCGCGCAGGTCGAAATACGGCGTCAACGCCGACGCCAGCTGCCAGGCCAGGTCGTCGAAGCCCTGCTCGGCGGCCAGCGAGACCACCGCGACGCTCGTGTGCCGTTCGGCCGCGTACCACGCCGCCGGGTCGTCCGGCAGCACGTCGGCGGGCACCGCCGGGCGCGGCAGCTCGTCGTCGCAGTACATGCCGAAGAAGTGCAGCGGCATCCGGCGCGCGGCTTCCAGCGCCAGCGCGAGGTAGCCAGTGAGGACACGCCGAAGCGCCGCACGCGTCTTCGCCGCGTCACTCTGCTCCGCCAGCTCCACCGCGTACACGCGCAACAGATCGTGAAGCCGGTAACGCGGCTGCCCGGCCGAGTCGGAGCCGACGAGCTCGACGAGGTGGCCGTCGACCAGCACGTCGAGGACGTCCTCGGCCTCGCGGCGGCCCAGCACGGCCGCGACCGCCCACGCGGGGAACTGGACCGGCCCGAGCAGCCCGAGCCCGCGGAACGCCGTGGCCGCCGACATCGGCAGCAGGTCGTAGGACAGCGTCACGCTCGCGCGGACGGCGAGGTCGCCGACGCGCAGCTCGTCGAGGCGACGGCGCTCGTCGTGCAGCCGGTCGGCCAGCAGCCGCAGCGTCCAGCCCGGCCGGTGCGTCAGCTTCGCGCCGGCCACCCGGATCGCCAGCGGCAGGTGCCCGCACTGGCGCAGGATCGCCGCGGCGCTCTCCGGCTCGGCGGCCACCCGCTCGGCGCCGACGATGCCCTCCAGCAGCCGCGCGCCTTCCGCCTCGGGCAGCAGGTCGACGTCGACCGGCGTCGCCCCGGCGAGGTCGGGCAGCCGGAGCCGGCTGGTCACCAGCACCGCGCAGGCCCCGGCACCGGGCAGCAGCGGGCGCACCTGGGCGGCGCTGCCGGCGTCGTCGAGCACGATGCACATCCGCCGCCCGGCCAGCCGCGACCGCAGCAGCGCCGAGCGTTCGGCGGGCTCCCGCGGCAGGCCGGCGTCCGGGATGCCCAGCGCGCGCAGCAGTTCGGCGAGCACCCCCATCGGCGCCCGGGGCGACGACGACGTGCCGGCCAGGTCGACGTGCAGCTGGCCGTCGGGGAAGTCGTCGCGGACCGCGTGCGCGACCCGGACGGCGACCGCCGACTTCCCGACGCCGGGGGCGCCGGAGAGCACGACCACGGCGGGCGTGCCCGAGTCCGCGCGCTCGCGCAGCAACCCGGTGACCTCGCGGAGCACGGTGTCGCGGCCGGTGAAGTCCGGCAGGTCGAGCGGCAGCTGGCAGACCGGCGCGAAGTCCGCCGGGCGGCCGGCGGGCGCGCTCTCGGGCACCAGCGTCGCGCGCAGCTCCCGCAGCCGCGCGCCCGGCTCGGCCCCGAGCTCTTCACGCAGGACGCGCTCGGCCGACTCGTACGCCTCGACGGCGTCCACGGTCCGGCCGGCGGCGCGCAGCGCGACGATCAGCTGCGCCCACAGCTCTTCCCGCAGGGGATGCTCGGTGACCAGGCCACGCAGCTCCGCGACGGCTTCGCCGCCGCGGCCGAGGTCGATCCGCGCCCGCAGGCGCTGTTCCTGCACCGACAGGCGCAGCTCGGCGAGCCGGGCGACGGTCGCGCCCCAGCTGTGGTCGTGGGGGAGCCCTTCGAGGACTTCGCCGCGCCAGAGCGCGTCGGCCCGGTCGAGCAGCTTGAGAGCGCTCTCGGCGTCGGCACGATCGAGCGCTTCCCGCGCTTCACCGGCCAAGGCCGTGAACGCGAGGTGGTCCAGTTCTTCCGGCGACGTGGTCAGCAGGTAGCCGGAGGCCCGGCTGCTGATCCGCTCGCCGAGGTCGGGGTCGAGCTCGGCGAACCGTCTTCGGAGCGAGTGGACGTACGTGCGGATGTTCGCCGCGGCCGACCGCGGCGCCGAGTGGGGCCACAGCACCTCGACCAGCACGTCGGCGGACACGACGACGTTCGGCTGCAGCGCCAGCGCGGCCAGCAGCAGCCGGGGCTTCGGCCCACCGAGCGGGATCACCTGCCCGGAAGCGGTGACCTCCAGCGGACCGAGGACGCGGATGGTAAGCGAGGTGGCCTCAACCTGCCCGATGAGTTCCCCCATAGCCGGATGCTATGGCCCGTTCGACCTCGGGGATAGATCCATTCGGAGGTCCGGGCCCCTTTGTACGGGACGTGTACGAGCCCGGGTCACGCTCCCGCCATGAAGCGTTCGAACCTCCGGCGCACAGCCGGTTTAGGAGTCGTCCTCGCGACGGTCGGCGCGCTCGCGGTGGGTGGCGCCCTCGAAGCGTCGGCCGCGGCGACCGGCACCGTCAAGACCGCGGGCGACCCGCTCAACGTCCGCCGGGCCCCCACCGCGGGAGCCACGGCCGTCAAGACCGTCGCGAACGGCGCGGCCGTCACCATCGACTGCCAGCTCACCGGTTCGTCGGTGGCCGGGACCTACGGCACGAGCACGTTGTGGGACTACGTGCCCGCGCTCGGCGGGTACATCTCGGACACCTACGTCTACACCGGTTCCGACCAGCGGATCGCGCCCGACTGCGGCGTCGGTTCGGGTAGCGGCCAGTGCGCCGACGCCTGCGCCGGCGAAGGGCAGTACCGCTCGTCCGACTCCCACTTCCTGGTCTACGACACCGATGCCGACGGCTACTCGGCCGTCGTCGCCTACTGGCTCAAGGGCGGCGCCGGGCCGTTCTACGTCTGGAACTCCGGTGGTGAGGGCACGAAGGTCGACAAGGCCGTCTCGGTCGCGCACGGCGGCTGGGTCTTCTACAAGGTCTGCGTCGCCGACTACACGACCGCCAAGCCGGACCTGAAGTCCTGCAGCGACGGCATCACCGACTTCGCGGCCTGACCGCGTCTCCCCTTCCCGAAAGGCTTTCCGACATGGTTGACCTCAACCGGCGCAAGGTGCTGCTCGGCGGGCTCGCCGCGGTCACCGCCACCGCGGCGTCGGCCGCGCTGCCGTCCTGGGCGAACGCCCGCACCACGGCGGCCGCCCCCACCATCCACGACCCCTTCCAGCTCGGCGTCGCCTCCGGCGATCCGCTCCCCGACAGCGTGGTGCTGTGGACGAGACTCGCGCCGGCGCCGCTCAACGCCGACGGCTACGGCGGCATGCCGGACGCCACCTACACGGTCGAGTGGGAGATCGCGAACGACGAGGCGTTCTCTTCGATCGTGCAGAACGGTTCGGTGAACGCGGTCCGGGCGTCCGCGCACAGCGTCCACATCGAACCGGTGGGGCTGCAGCCCGCGCGCGAATACTTCTACCGGTTCAAGAGCTCCGGCTACCTCTCGCCGGTCGGGCGCACGCGCACCGCGCCCGCCGCCGGGGCCGTGGTCAACCAGCTCAAGTACTGCTTCACCTCGTGCCAGCACTGGGAGGAGGGCTACTACCACGCGTACAAGGGCGTCGTGACCGACGACCCGGACCTGGTGCTGTTCCTCGGCGACTACATCTACGAGAAGAAGTCGGGCCGCGTCGCCGCGGACCGCAATCCGCGCAGCCTCGCCGTCGCCGACGACGCGACCACGCTCGCCCTGTACCGCGCCCGCCACGGCCAGCACAAGACCGACGCCGACCTGCAGGCCGCGCACGCGATCGCGCCCTGGGTCGTCGTGTTCGACGACCACGAAGTCATGAACAACTGGAACGGCACCACTTCGCCCGCGCCCGCCGCGCGCAAGGCCGCCGGGTTCCAGGCGTTCTACGAACACACCCCGATCCGCTCCACCGCCAAGCCGAACGGCGCGTCGATCCAGCTCTACCGGCAGCTCGTCTGGGGCAACCTGGCGCGGTTCCACATGCTCGACACGCGTCAGTTCCGCAACGCGCAGGTGGCCGACCCCTCCGGTTCGGCCGGCCCGGCCTGCACCGACATGCGCAACACCTCGCGCAGCATCCTGGGCAGCACCGAGGAGGCGTGGCTGCTCAAGCAGTTCGAGTCGCACCCGGCCACCTGGGACTTCCTCGGCCAGCAGGTCTTCTTCGCCACGCGCGACGGCGACGGCAACAAGGCCACCTGTGAGAGCCCCGACTCCTGGCAGGGCTACGAGGCTTCGCGCGACCGGATCGCGAAGGGCTGGGTCGACCGGAAGGTCGCCAACCCCGTCGTGCTCACCGGCGACGTCCACCGCCACTGGGCCGCCGACCTGCGGCTCGACTACTTCGACCACAGCGACCCGCTCATCGGCTCGGAGCTGGTCACGACCTCGGTGACGAGCAACAGCGACACCGCGACCGCGCCGAGCGCGGCCTGGCTCGCGAACAACCCCCACGTCAAGTACTGCAAGGGCGAGCGCGGGTACGTCCGCGTCACGACCACGCCGGCGCAGATGCGAGCCGACTTCATGACCACGTCCGACACCAGCGTCTACGACCCGACGTCGGTCGTGATCAAAAACGACCGTAGCTACGTAGTGCAAGCAGGCAAGCCCGGACTCCAGCAGGTCTGAGGCGGGGGCGCTACGCTGCGTGACGTGAGCGAAGAATTGGGCCTGCGGGAGCGCAAGAAGCTCCGCACGCGCGCGGTGATCTCGACGGCGGCCATCGGGCTCTTCCTGGAGCGCGGATTCGACGCCGTCGGGGTCGCCGAAGTGGCCCGCGTGGCCGAGGTGTCCAAGCGGACCCTCTTCGCCTACTTCCCGACGAAGGAGGACCTGGTGCTGCACCGGTTCGCCGACCACGGGACCGACGCGGCGGACGTCGTCCGCGCCCGGCGTCCCGGGCAGGGCGCGCTGTCGGCCCTGCGGGAGGCGTTCCTCCGGGGGCTCGGGGAGCGTTCGCCGGTGACGGGCTTGTGCGACGAACCCGGGGTGCTCGCGGTGTTCCGGCTGGTCACCGACACGCCGGCGCTGGTGGCGCGGCTCGCGGAGTTCACGTCCGCGGGGGAGGGGGCGCTGACCGCCGCGCTTTCCGAGGCCGGTGTCCCGGCGCCCGACGCCGGGCTGGCCGCAGCGCAGATCGCGGCCGTCCGCCGGACGCTGGCCACGGCCAACATGGACGCGGTCGCGGCCGGCGTCCCCGCGGCCCGGCACCACCCGGAGGCCGTCGCGGCGGCCGAACGGGCGTTCCACCTGCTGACGTCCGGAGTAGGGTTCGCGTGAGCGGCCCGGCCCATGACGAATTCATGGTCCGGACCATGACGGATGCACGGTTTCCCCGGGCTCTTCGAAGGTAGACTGCGAATCCTGAAAGGACGCCGGCGCCGGTGTCCGCACCGCATTCCGTCCACACGAACACCGGGGGACCCGCGTCCGACTGGGGGTGGCGCGGGTCCCCCGGGCCTCGCCGGAATGGGCTTTCCCGCTTTCCCGGCGATCTTGACACCCCGCTCGCGGGCCTCGTAGGCTGAGTGCTCCGCCGTCATGCCTCGCTTTTCCGAATCATGACAAGGCGGTTCACGGTGAAAAGATTCTTGCTGATCTCCGGCGCGGTCGCGGCATTGGTGGTGGCCGGTGCGGGGGTGTCCGCCGCCGCTCCCGGTGGCGTTTACGACGTCAAGGACTACGGCGCCAAGGGGAACGGGTCCGCCAACGATTCCGGCGCCATCGACAAGGCGATCACGGCGGCCAACGCCGCGGGCGGCGGCACCGTCCGGTTCACCTCGGGGAACTACAAGTCGGCCGGCACGGTCCACCTGAAGAGCAACGTGACGATCCAGCTCGACGCGGGCGCGACGGTCACCGGGTCGAGTGCGGACAGTTACGACCAGGCCGAGTCGAACCAGTGGGACGACTACCAGGACTACGGCCACAGCCACTTCCGCAACGCGATGTTCTACGGCGACAAGCTGACGAACATCGGTTTCACCGGCAGCGGAACGATCGACGGCGGCGGCAACCTCATCACCGGCAACCCGAAGTCCGGCGAGGCCGACAAGATCCTGTCACTCACTCGCTGTGACGGACTCACGCTGTCCGGGATCAAGCTGCGCCGCGGCGGCCACTTCGCGGCGCTGATCAACGGCTGCACGAACGTCGTCTCGGACAAGCTGACGATCGACACGGCGAGCGACCGCGACGGCTGGAACATCATCAGCACGACGAACGTCACGATCACGAACGTCGCCATCGCGGCGAACGACGACGCACTCGTGTTCAAGAGCGACTACGCGCTGGGGGCGAAACTGCCGAACGGCAACGTGACGGTGAACAACGCGAAACTGTCGGCGGTCTGCTGCAACGCGCTGATGTTCGGTTCCGAGACGTGCGGCGACTTCACCGGTTACCAGTTCTCGGACATCACGATCACCGGCGCGCACAAATCGGGTATCGGGATCGTTTCGATGGACGGCGCGAAGATCTCCGACGTGCATTATCGCACCATCACGATGTCGGGCACGTACTCGCCGATCATGATGAAGATCGGCACGCGCAAGCGGTGCGGGAACAAGCCGGGCGTCGGTTCGATCAGCGGCATCACGTTCGACAACATCACCGGAACGCACACGGGCACGAACTTCAGCCCGACGCTCTGGGGCGCGGACAGCACCCACCGCGTCTCCGACGTGACGTTCACCGGCGTCCATCTGAACGTCCCCGGTGGCAACGGCACGATGGGCACGGGCGTCCCGAGCAACGACGCGACGGACTACAACCCGAAGAGCATCGGCACGCGGCCGTCGTACGGCTGGTACGTGCACTACGCGTCGGGAGTGCGGTTCGTGGACAGCTCGGTGGAGTTCGCGAAGGACGACGGGCGTCCGGCGAGCATCGTGAACAACAGTTCGGACATCACGTTCGACCACTTCACGGCGGAGAAGGGGTCGAAGAGCCCGTTCGACGTTGGCTTCCAGACGGTGACGGGCTACTGCGTGAAGGACTCGGTGACGACGTCCGGCTCCGCCCTGCGGGTGAACGCTTCGGGTTCCAGTTCGAACTGCTGACACGAAGGGGCCCCGGCTGGGTCAGCCGGGGCCCCTTCCGCGGCGCGCCTCGTGGTCAGTGCGTGTACTGCTCGTTCATGATCAGGAACGCGCCCAGGCCGTGGAAGTCGTTCGTCTTGCGGGCCCGGCCGTAGTAGTACGACAGGTCGCCGACGTTCGTGCCCTCGCAGATGTCCGTGATGTTCGTCAGGCCGTCCGACCCCACCGACACCTTCCGCAGCACGCCGGCGTACCCGCGGTCCGCCACCGCCTGGTAGGACGCCGGCAGGTAGCCGCGCTGCACACCGCGGGCCATCGTGAACGTGTACATCGACGACGCCGACGTCTCCAGCCAGTTCTTCGAATCCCCGCCGCGGTCGACGACCTGGTACCAGCGGCCGGTCGACGCGTCCTGGTGGCGCTCGTAGCCCGCCGCGAGGAATCGGACCATGTCGATCAGCGCCGCCCGGCGCGGGTGGTTCGGCGGGAGCACCTCGAGGATGTCGATGGCCGCCATGCCGAACCAGCCGATCGCGCGCGCCCAGTGGTACTTCGAGTGGTGCCCGGTCCCGGACGACCACGACTCGGAGCCGTCCTCGTCGTAGGCGTGGTACAGCAGGCCCTTCGCCGGTTCGCGCAGGTGGCTGAAGTAGACGGCGAGGTTCTTGGCCGACTCTTCGAAGCAGTAGCCGCCGTCGTCGAACGCCGCGCCGTACAGCGCGAGGAACGGCTGGGCCATGTAGACGCCGTCGCCCCACAGCTGGCCGACCTTGCTCGTCGCGTGGAACATGCCGCCGTCGGACGTGCGGGGGTAGGCCGGGAACCGTTTGCGCAGCTGGTCGGCCGCCGTCTTGTACTTCTTGCGGCCCGTCTCGGCGTAAAGCAGCGGCAGCATCTGGCACGAGCGCATCGAGTCGAGGTTGGTGAAGCTGTTCGAGATCCCGCTGTCGGTGATGAAGCGGTCGTACCACGCGACGATGTAGTCGAGGTACTTCTGCTCGCCGGTGCGCTTGTAGAAGAGGTACTGGCCGTAGAGGTACAGCCCGAGGGTGTAGCCCCAGCCGCCGATGTTCGCCGGCGTGTAGCGCTTCATCGTCGAGTCGATGACGGCCCGGGACCAGTCCGACGGCGGCGCCGCCTCGCCGATCGGAAGAGCCGCCCGCGCGACGGGACCCGCCGCGGCGAGGGCGCCCAACGCGCCCAGGGTGCCGGCCAGGACCGCGCGCCGGGTCGGGCGAAGGGGGTGCTCGGACATTCGACGTCCTTTCGTGCACGGGCCCCGGTGATGCGGGCAATCCATGAGGGGCACCTTCATGGCTCTTGAAGCCATGAAGGTGCCCCTCATGGAGAAAGGTGGCCGGGATGCCGATCCGCCGTCCGTCGGCATCCCGACCAGCTCTGGGGGGCGCGGCGTGCTGCCCTCGTCGCCGGAGCGGTGGGGGAGAGCCGAAAGCGCTCTCTGGGGAGAACATCTACTCGCCCCCGGCACGGCGAGTCAAGAGAGATCAGATCTCTCGTTTCATATATCAGATATTTAACCCGATCGGCCGAAGTCGCGATGTACCGGCCGTCGGGACGTCGCGAAAAGGTCGGATCTCAGTATTGACCGGGCCCGGAATCCAGGAGTACACCACCGGGTGGACCAGACCACTTGGAGGTCACTGATGTCAGCCAAGTTCCTGCGCCGGGTGCTCGCCGCGTGCGCTTCGATGCTCGTGGTCGCCGGGCTCGTCGCCGCGCCGGCGTCGGCCGACTTGCAGAAGCCGTCCCAGCAGTGGCTGCGCGACAGCCAGGCGGGCCTGTTCCTGCACTGGGGCATGCGCACGTCACCCGGCTACACCAGTTGCAGCGCCTGGGAAAAGGCGATCACCGACGGCGGGTGGAATCCCGGTTACTGGGTCGGCGAGGCCAAGAAGCTGCACGCGTCGTACCTCGTGCTGGCGTCGTTCCACAGCCGGCTGGGCTACTCGCGCGCCTGGCCGTCGAAGATCCCCGGCAGCTGTACCACCAAGCGGGACTTCCTCGGCGAGCTGATCGCCGCAGCGAAACCCCAGGGGCTCAAGGTCATCCTCTACATGACCAACGACGCCCAGTGGCACGACGAGGGCGGCCACGAGTGGCTCGACTCGGCCGGCTACTCGAAGTACAAGGGCAAGACCGTGGACCTCGACGGCCAGGACGGCTTCGGCCAGTTCAGCTACGACAACTTCTTCGAGGTCATGAAGAACTACCCGGACCTCGGCGGGTTCTGGATCGACAACGACAACGCCTACTGGGAATCCCACGACCTGTACCGGCAGATCTACCAGCAGCGCCCGGACTACTTGCTGAGCAACAACAACGAAGACACCCCGATCATGGACACGATCAGCAACGAGCAGAAGACCGGCATGACGCCGTCGTACGACTACCCGCAGGCGACGTACACGGCGATGCCGCGGCTCACCGAGGCGTGCTTCAAGCTGCCCGACACCGGTTCCTGGTGGTACGGCGGCTCGAACTCGGCGGTGAACAAGGCGCTGAACATCGGACGTCTGGTGACGAACTCGGGCTCGTCGATCAAGTCGCTGATGGCCGAGACGGCGATGGTGAACGGCAAGTTCCCGTCGAACCAGGAAGCGTTCAACAACTTCGCGAACACGTATCTGAGCGCGATCTGGGAGTCGCTCGGCGGCACCGAAGGCGCCGGATACATGTACGGCGGCATGCAGCCGGGCTTCTGGAACGACGGCGCGCACGGCGTCATCACCATCAAGGGCGCAACGCAGTACGTGCACGTCCTGACCAAGCCGTCGACGTCAACCCTGAAGATCCGCGACAACGGCTACCGCGTCCGCGGCGTCACGAACCTCCGCACCGGCGCGCCGATCTCCTTCACCCAGGGCGGCGGCAGCCTGACACTGACGGGGTTGTCCGGCTGGGACACCTACGACACGGTGTTCAAGGCCGAGACGGCCGGCCGCACCGGCACGTACGACCCGAAGACGGTGACGCTCAAGGCGAGCGCGTCCGCGAGTGGCCACAGTGGACAGGCGGCGAGCGACGGCGACTACCTGACGTACTTCGACAACAACAAAACCCTGCCGGTGAATCTGGACTACGACCTCGGGTCGGCGAAGAAGGTCCAGTACCTCGGCGTCAACCAGCGGGAGGACTCCGTCAGCTACGCCCGGTCGGACACCGAACAGTCCGCGCGGATCAAGGCGTACCAGGTGTTCGTCTCGAGCGACGGCAAGAATTGGGGCAGCGCGGTGAAGTCCGGCACGCTCCCGAGCCACCGCGGTGTCCAGTTCGTCGACCTCTCCGCGGTGACGGCGAGGTACGTCCGCCTCCAGGTGACGAGCACGTACGCGGCGTCGAGCGACAGCACGCGCTACAAGCGGCTCCGGATCGACGAGACCTGGCTGGGCTCGGACTACGCGACTTCGGCGGGCTGAGCGAGGAGGTCCAGGGTCAGCGCCGCGCTCCAGCCGAACGATCGGGCACCGTGCCCGGCGCCGGTCAGCGGGTCCACGTACTCCGCGAAGTCCGTCCGGGACGCCGTCTCGACGAGGTCCGCGGCCAGGCAAGCGGCCAGGGCGTGCTCGCCGTGGCGCAGCAGTCCCTGCCGGACCAGCCAGCCGACGTTCGCCCACGACGGGCCGCGCCAGTAGCGGCCCGCGTCGAACTCCGGCGCGGTCAGGTCGTGGCTCGGGACGCCGTGGGCGCGTCCGAGCCGGAACCGGGGGCCGGTGGCCGTCGCCAGCAGGGCCGGGGCGACGGCCAGGTCCGGCAGCAGCAGGGGAAGCAGGCCCGCGCACGTGTGTGCGCGGGTCAGCGAGCCCGTCCGGACGTCGTGGGCGAAGAAGAAACCGTTGTCCCACAAGGTTTCCTGCATCGCCTTCGCGACGCGCGCGGCGGACTCGCGATGGGTGGCGGCGGCCGCGGGCAGGCCCAGCGCCTCGGCGATCTCGGCCAGCGCCAGCTCGGCGTCGGCGAGGATCGCGTTGAAGCCGGGGTCCTCCACGACGAAGTCGCCGAAACCCTGGTAGCCGCGGTCCCGGTAGTCCGCGGCGAGCCGGACGTACCGGCCGTAGTCCTCGTCGCTCGGCCGGTCGGCGGCGCTGCCGTGCTGCAGGTCGCGGCGGACGAACCCGGCCGACGGCGTGACGCGCGCGAGCGGCCCGTCCCAGGCCGGGCTGTTGTCCATCCCGGACTCCCACGGGTGCACGATCGCCGCGAGCCCGCGCCCGCCGGCGTCCCGCGAACCGCGCAGGTAGTCGTGCCAGGCCCGCAGCTTCGGGTACAGCGTGGCGAGGAACGTCCGGTCGGGCTCGGCCTCGTGCACCGCCAGCACCGCGCGCGCGTGGACCGGCGGCTGGACCAGCCCCGACGTCCGCCCGGCGGTCCAGAACGACGGCCCCGGGAAGTACGCCTCGGGCGGCGTGCCGGGGTCGAACAGGATGTGCGGGACGCGGCCGTCACGCCACTGAGCGGAGAACAGCGTCAGCAGTTCGCGCCGGGCTCGCGCGGGCGAGAGGTGCCTGAGGCCGATCGCGATGAACGCCGAATCCCAGCTCCACTGGTGCGGGTAGAGCGAGCGCGAGGGCACGGTCGACGAGCCGAGCCAGTTGTCGTCGAGGACAGCCGCGGCCCGCTCCCGTGTTACGTCCATATGTCCAATCTATCTCCGACTTGTGTATTGTCAATGGACAAAAGTCCGAGGGAGCGAGATGACGACCAGCGCCGGCGAGCTGTTGCAGCTGGTCAGGACCGGGCAGGCGACCACCCGGAAAGCCCTGCTCACGCGCACCGGGCTGTCGCGCACGACGCTCACCGCGCGGCTGGACCGGCTCCTGGCGGCCGGCCTGCTGACCGAGGGCGGCCACGAGGACTCCACCGGGGGCCGTCCGGCCCGGCACCTGCGGTTCGACGACCGGCACGCCGTCGTCCTCGCCGCGAGCGTCGACACGATGCACGCCGAGGCCGCGCTCACGGACCTGGCTGGACGGCGGCTGGCCCACCGCGCGGGCGACCTGCGCGTCGCCGACGGCCCCGAGCCGGTGCTCGGCCGGATCGCGGAGTGGTTCGGGGAGCTGCTGGCCGCGGTGGACCGGCCGGTGTGCGGCGTGGGGATTTCCGTGCCGGGCCCGGTCGAACCCGGGCGCGGCCGCGTGACGCGGCCGCCGATCATGCCCGGCTGGGACGGCTATCCGATCGACGCCCACCTCGGGGCCCGGTTCGGTGCCCCGGTGCTGGTCGACAACGACGCGAACCTGATGGCGCTGGGCGAGCACCGCGCCCGCTACCCGGACACGGCCGCGCTGGTCGTGGTCAAGGCGTCCACCGGGATCGGCGCCGGCCTGGTGATCGGCGGCGAGGTGTACCGAGGCATCGACGGCGGCGCGGGCGACATCGGGCACGTCCGGCTGCCCGGCCACGAGGACGCGCGCTGCCTGTGCGGCTCGCTCGGCTGTCTGGCGGCGGTCGCCGGCGGCGGCGCGCTGGCCGCGCGGCTGACCGAGCTGGGCCTGCCGACGACCTCGGGTTCGGGGGTCCGCGCCCGCGTTCTGGCCGGCGAGCCCGCCGCGGTCCGGCTGGCCGAGGAGGCCGGTCGGCAGGTGGGGGAGGTCCTCGCGACGCTGGTCTGCGTGGTCAACCCGGGGGTGCTGGTGATCGCCGGCGACCTCGCCGAGCCGCATTTCGTGGCCGGCGTCCGCGAAGTGCTCTACCGGCGCGCACTGCCGCGTTCGACGCAGAACCTGCGCGTCGAAATCGGCGGCCGTGGCGAAGCGCTGGGCGGTGCGGTGGCGATGGTCGTCGAGACGGAGTTCGCGCCGGCCGCGGTGGACCGGCGGCTCGAAGCGCGGTCCTGACGGCCGAACTACCGCCACCCGCGGGACTGTCCGGAGTGGACGGAGCACCCGACTTTCGTAGGTGGTGGCCGCCCCCTCCCCGTGTTCCGCGATACGGCCACAAATCGGACGTACCTCTCATCGAGGAGTATTCCTCGCGTAATCCGAGTGACAAATCGGATTTCCGTACCACGTGCGGGAACCCGTGAATTCGCGACCAGATAACGGTTCCGCAAGTACTTCCCCGCGAGCGGAACACCGATCTAGTCTCGTCCGGTGTTCCAGGCCCATTTCCTGGGGGCCGCTTTCGAAGAGGGAGATTTCTGTGCGAAGAAGCTCCACCCTGCTCCTTTCGCTCGCGGTGGTGGGTGGCCTGACCGGCGCCCTGCCGGCGACGGCGTCCGCGCAGGGGCGTCAGGACATTCCGCAGTCGCACCCGTTGTGGGCGAACGCGCAGGCGAAGGTCGCCGACACGGCGGCCGCGTCCAAGCTGAGCTTCCGGGTCTACCTGAACCAGCGCGACAACGCCGGCGCCGAGGCGCTGGCGCAGGCCGTGTCCGACCCGGACAGCAAGACCTACCGCCAGTACCTCAGCACCGACCAGGTGCGTGACCGGTTCGCCGCGAGCGACGCGACGGTGAACGCCGTCAAGGCGTGGCTGACCGGCAGCGGGTTCAGCATCGGGGACGTGCCGTCGAACCGCGCCTACGTCGAGGCCGCCGGCACCGCCGGCCAGACGCAGAACGCGTTCGGGGTCAAGCTGGGCAAGTACAAGGTCAAGGGCCAGACGCTGCGCGCCGCCGACAAGAACCTGTCGGTGCCCGCGAACCTGGCGAGCGACGTGCTCGGCGTGGTCGGCGTCGACCAGGCGACCAACCTGTTCAAGCCGGACCACGAGACGGGTTCCGGGACGCCGTCCGACGTCGCCCCCGGCCCCGGGTTCCGCAACGCACGGCCGTGCAGCGCGTACTACGGCGAGAAGATCGACACCACCGATCCCGCCTACAACGGCCAGCACCTGCCGTACGCCCCGTGCGGCTACACCCCGGCGCAGCTGCGCTCGGCCTACGGGGTCGACAAGGTCGGCGCGGACGGCAAGGGCACCACGATCGCCATCGTGGACGCGTTCGCCTCGCCGACGATCTACTCCGACGCGAGCACGTACGCGAAGAAGAACGACCCGCAGCACCCGCTGAAGCAGAGCCAGTTCAAGCAGCACGTCTTCCCGGCGAACCCGGTCCTCGAGCCGCCGGACCAGTGCGACGCGGCGGGCTGGTACGGCGAGGAGACCCTCGACGTCGAGGCCGCCCACGGTCTCGCGCCGGGCGCGGACATCCTGTACGTCGGCGGGGAGTCCTGCGAGGACAACGCCCTCGACGAGGCGCTGAACTACGTGATCGCCGGCCACAAGGCCGACATCGTGTCGAACTCCTACGGCGACACCGGCGAAGACATCCCGGCCGACGAGGTCAAGGTCTTCAACCAGATCTCGCTGCAGGCGGTGCTCGAGGGCATCGGCGTCTACTTCTCCTCGGGCGACAACGGTGACGAGGTCGCGCGCCTCGGCACGCCGTCGCCGGACTTCTCCGCCTCCGCGCCGTGGATCACCGCGGTCGGCGGCACGTCCATCGCGATCGGCAAGGACGGCAAGCGGATCTTCGAGACCGGCTGGGAGACCAGCAAGTCCTCGCTGACCAACGGCGTCTACGGCCCGGCGGCCTACACCAGCGGTTCCGGTGGCGGCACGAGCCGGCTGTTCGCGCAGCCCTTCTACCAGAAGGGTGTCGTGCCGGACGCGCTGGCGAAGAAGAACCAGACCGGCAACAACAAGGGCCGGGTCGTCCCCGACATCTCCGCGGTCGGTGACCCGAACACCGGCTTCCTGGTCGGCCAGACGCAGACCTTCCCGGACGGCGCCTACTACGACCAGTACCGGATCGGCGGCACGAGCCTCGCGTCGCCGGTGTTCGCCGGCATCATGGCCGTGGCCGACAGCCGCGACCACTTCCACCACGGCTTCATCAACCCCGTGATCTACAAGCTGACCTCGCGCACGCCGGCGATCAGCGACGTGAAGCACGTGGACGCCGCGGTGGAGCGGGTCGACTACGCGAACTCGGTCGACGCTTCGGACGGCCTGCTCACCTCGGTGCGCACGCTCGACTACCAGGGTCTGACCATCCACACGACCCCGGGCTACGACGACGTGACGGGTCTCGGCACGCCCAACGGGCTGCTGTTCCTGCTGCTCGTCTAGGTCCCAAGTCCGTGAAGGCCCCCTTACCGGCTCAAGAGGCCGGTAAGGGGGCCTTCACGGCGTTCCGGGGGCCTCGCCGAGGGGGATGACCGCCCGGACCGTCGTCCCGCCGGAGCCGCTCTCCACCCCGAGCTCCCCGCCCAGCGCTTCGACGCGGTCGCGCAGGCCCGCCAGGCCGGAGCCGCCGTCGAGGGACGCGCCGCCGACGCCCCTGTCCCGCACCTCGACCCGCAGTTCGGCGCCCCCGGCCGCGATCCGCACGTCCACGTGGTCGGTCTCCGCGTGCTTCAACGCGTTCGTCAGCGCCTCCGACGTCACGAAGTACGCCGTCGCCTCGACCGCCGCGTCCAGGCGGGGCACGTCGCCGACCGTCAGGGCGACCTCCATCGGGATGCGGTCGGCCAGCGAGCGCACCGCCGCCGGCAGCCCCGCCTCCGTGAGGATCGCCGGGCGGATGCCGCGGGCCAGCTCGCGCAGCTCGGTGATCGCCCGCTGCAGCTCGTCGACCGTGCCGGACAGCAGCGCCCGGACCTCCGCCGGCAGCGACCCGCCGTACCGCCGGCCGGCCATCCGCAGCAGCAGCACCACGCTGACCAGCCGCTGCTGGGCGCCGTCGTGCAGGTCGCGTTCCACGCGGCGGCGCTCCTCGTCGCCGGCCGCGACGAGCCTCGCCCGCGAGGCCCGCACCTCGGCCAGCCGCTGCTCCAACTCCGCCGTCAGCCGCTGGTTGTCGAGCACCAGCCCGGCCGCCGCGTTCAGCGCGTCGATCGACCGGCTGTCCTTCCACACCTCGTCGTCCTGCACCAGCGCCGCCAGCCCGGTGCCGTCGCGCTCCAGCAGCAGCCGGATCATCTCGGCGTTGCCGACGCGGGCGCGCAGCACGCCGGCCAGGAACGCCAGCGGCCAGAGGCAGAACAGCACCCGGTAGGTCTGCAGCAGCGGCTCCGACAGCGGGTGCCCGTCGCCGAGCGCCGTGCCGGTGCCGGACGCGAGCGCGCCGACCAGCGCGATCGCGATCACCGGCGACAGCAGCCGCCGCTGCGGCAGCCGGCCGGTCAGCCACCGGTAGAGCAGCACGACGACCACGCCGGCGCTGATCGCCGTGGCGCCCAGCTCCAGCGCGCGGTCGGCGAAGGCGCCGTCCCGCGGATCGGCCGAGATCGCCAGGAGGTCGCGGGGTTCGTCGGTGAACAGCAGCCCGACCACGCCGATGCCGAGGACCACCACGTACGCCGCGGCGATGAGCACCCGCTCCCACCTCGAGCGGAGCCGGCCGTGCGGGAAGGCGAGCACGAGGTGCGCGATCACCGGGCCGGACGCGGCGCGCAGCGGCACGGCGATCGTGTAGAGCACCGGATCCCGGGTGAACTGCAGGTCTTCGAGGAACAGCGCGACGCCGGCGAGCGCGATCAGCACGCCGATCGGGTTGGCCGGGCGCCGCACGTGCGCGACCGCGCCGGCGAGCAGGAACAGGAACCCGGTCGCGGTGCTGAGCACCGTGTCGAGCGCGGAGTGGGTGCCTTCGCCCGCCTTCAGCGTCAACGCGGTGACGCCGAGCGCGAAACCGGCGGTGAGCAGGCCGGTCATCGCGAGCGTCCGCGGGTGCTGCACCACGCAACCCTCCCGGTGTGCCTCGCGGGGTGATCCTTACGGGTGTGTGAAGCGGTCCGGCAACGGTTAACCGTGATTCGCCCGTTCGGGCCGTCGCGTTACACCACGCGGCCGCGCTTTAGGGTGATCCTGACAGGAGGCGGCACATGAGCGGACTGGGTGCGGAGGTCTTCGGCGGGCGCATGCCCACCGGAGGCCGTGACCTGGCGATCGAGACCCACGGAATCGCACCGGTTCCGGAGGGCAACCGGTTCGGGCGGCCGTGGCGCCTGTTCAGCGTGTGGTTCGCGCCGAACCTGACGATGACGGCGGTGTTCACCGGCACGCTCGCCGCGTCGTACGGCCTCGGGTTCTGGACAGGCCTGGCCGCGATGCTCGCCGGCACCGTGCTCGGGTCGCTGCCGGTGGCCTACCTGTCCACCTGGGGACCGCGCACCGGCACCGGCCAGCTGCCGCTCGCCCGGCTGGCCTTCGGCGGCGGCGTCGTGCTGCCGGGGCTCGTCCAGTGGCTCGGCTCGATCGCCTGGGACGCGCTGGTCGGCCTGTTCGGCGGCGAGGCACTCGCCGAGCTGACCGGGCTGCCGTTCTGGGCCGCCGTGCTGATCGTGCTGGTGCTGCAGTGCGCGCTCGGCGTGTTCGGCTACGCGCTGATCCACCGCGTGCAGGCGGTGATGAGCGTGCTGTTGGTGCTCGCGTTCGCCGCGCTCGCCGTGAAGGTCCTTTCCGGACACTCGATCACGACCGCCGACACGGCTTCGGGCGCCGACCTGGCGGGCAGTGTCGTGCTGTTCACGACGATCACGTTGTCACTGGCGATCTCCTGGGCGCCCTACGCGTCGGACTTCAGCCGCTATCTGCCGGTTGAGACGTCGTCGCGATCGGTCTTCTGGGCGACGCTGCTCGGTCTCCTCGTTTCGTACACGATCGGCGAAACCCTGGGGCTCGCACTGGGTTCGTCTCTGGGTGACCAGACGGCCACCGGCGTCGCCGCGCTCCTCGGCGGCGGCTTCCTGGGTGCGCTGGCGCTGGCCGTGATCGCGCTCGCGGCGGTGTCGTCGAACGCGATGAACGACTACAGCGGCTCGCTGGCCCTGCAGACCGTCGGCGTCCGGCTGCGGCGCCCGGTGTCGGCGGTGGTCGTCACGGTGCTCGCGTTCGCGCTGATCCTCTGGATGCACAGCGGCGACCTGTCGGCCAAGTTCCAGAACGTGCTGCTGTTCGTCAGCTACTGGATCCCGCCGTTCCTCGGCGTCGTCATCCCGGACTGGCTCGCGCGGACCCGCGGCGGGCGGCGCGTGGACGTCCTGGCGTCGACTTCCGTGCGCCCCTGGGCAGCGTTCGTGGCTTTCGTGGTGGGGTTCGGCGCGGCGGTGCCGTTCATGAACACGTCCCTCTACACGGGACCGGTCGCGTCCGCGCTGCACGGCGCGGATCTCGCGTACTACGTCGGGCTCGTCGTTTCGCTGGCAGCGTACTTCCTGCTGCGCGGCCGTTCTTCGGTTGACATCAAGTAAGGTAGAGGTTCGACGATGGTGTGGTACCCCTCGAAGGAGGAACCATGCCAACCGCACTCGTCACCGGTGCGTCCGCGGGCCTGGGCCGGGCCCTCGCCACCGCCCTCGTGAGTCGCAAGTGGACGGTCGTCGGCGACGGCCGGGACCCGGCCGCGCTTTCGGCCGCCGCCCGGGAGATCGGCTTCACGGCCGTTCCCGGCGACGTCGCCGACCCGGCCCACCGCGCCTCGCTGGCCGACGCCTGTCCTTCCCTTGACCTGCTCGTCAACAACGCCAGTTCCCTGGGCGTCAGCCCACTGCCTCCCTTGGCGAGTTATCCCTGGGCGGAACTGGAAAACGTCTACCGCGTGAACGTCTTCGCGCCGCTCGCGTTGACGCAGCTGCTGCTGCCCGCGTTGACTCTTGCCCGGGGCACCATCATCGACGTCAGCTCGGACGCCGCCGTCGAAGCGTACGAAGGCTGGGGCGGCTACGGCTCGGCGAAGGCCGCGCTCGACCAGGTCACGGCCGTGCTCGGCGCGGAGAACCCGGGCCTGGCGGTGTACGCGGTCGACCCGGGCGACCTGCGCACGGCGATGCACCAGCGCGCGTTCCCGGGCGAAGACATCTCGGACCGGCCGCTGCCGTCGTCCGCGGTCCCGGCGTTCCTCCGGTTGCTGGACGAGCGTCCACCCAGCGGCCGCTACCGGGCCGCGGATCTGCTGGTGAGCGCATGAGCATCCGTTTCGACCTGCCGGACGAGCTGTCGGCGTCGGTCCCACCGGAGGCGCGCGGCCTGGCGCGGGACGAGGTCCGCCTGCTGGTCGCTTCGCCTTCGGGTGTCCACCACACGGTGTTCTCTTCCCTGGGTTCGCACCTTCGTCCCGGGGACCTGCTGGTGGTCAACACGTCCGGGACGCTGCCGGCGGCGGTGGACGCGGTGCGAGGTGGTCGTCCGGTCGTCGTCCACTTCTCGACGGCGCTCGACGACGGCTCCTGGGTCGTCGAGCTGCGGGCGCCCGGCGGGCCGTTGCTCGACGGCCGGGCGGGGGAGCGGCTGGAACTGCCCGGGGTCGCGTCGCTGACGTTGCTGGCCCCGGCGGCTTTCGGTGACTCGCGGCTGTGGCGGGCGGCGGTGTCGGTGGAGGGTTCGGTCACCGGCTTCCTGTCCGCGGCGGGCCGTCCGATCCGCTACGGGTACGTGCCGCGGACGTGGCCGCTTTCGGACTACCAGACGGTGTTCGCCCGCGAGCCGGGCAGCGCGGAGATGCCCTCGGCGGCTCGGCCGTTCACGGAGTCCCTGGTGACCCGCCTGGTCACGGACGGCGTGCTGTTCGCGCCGCTGGTGCTGCACACGGGGGTGTCCTCACCGGAGGCGGGCGAGCCACCCCAGGCGGAGCGTTTCCGGGTACCGCCGACGACGGCGGCGCTGGTGTCGTGGGTCCGTTCGCGAGGCGGCCGCGTGATCGCGGTGGGCACGACGGCGGCGCGGGCGTTGGAGTCCGCGCTTCCCGACGGAGTAGCCGAGGGCTGGACGGACCTGGTCCTGGGCCCGGACCGCCCGGCGCGGGTGGTGGACGGAATCGTGACGGGCCTGCACGCGCCGGAGGCGTCGCACCTGCTGCTGCTGGAGGCGGTGGCGGGCCGCGATCTGGTCCAGCGCGCGTACGACGCGGCGGTGGAGCGCCGGTACCTGTGGCACGAGTTCGGCGACGTGTCCTTGCTGCTGCGCCGCTGACCTAGCGGCGCACCGGCTCCGAGCGCCGCCGCGACCGGAGCAACCCGGCCACCGACACCACCGCGATCCCGAGACCGACGCCCGTGACGATCGACGCCACCAGGCTCGCCTCGCCCGTGACCAGGCCGAACGCCCCGCCCAGGTACACCGGGATGCTCACCGCCACCGGCAGCCAGTTCCGCAAGGAAAAGGCGCGGTCCGAGGCCAGCCACAGCACCAGCGTCACCGCCGCCCCGGTGAAGACCGGGATCGCCCAGACCACCAGGCTCGTCACCGCGTCCATCCCGAGTGACCTGAACCACTCGAACGTCGCCTGGCCCATCCCGATGAACAGCACGACCAGCGCCACGCGGACGCCGGTGGCTGCCTGGCCCCGTCGGCTCGTCATGTTCCCTCCCGAAATCCGTCGTCACTCCTACCACGTTCAGGTGACGTCGGAGGTTGCCTCGGTGCGCCGGACGGTCCGCCACCGCACGGCCGCGACCAGCAGGAAGATCAGCAACGGCACGGCCATGAAAACGAGCACGAACGTGTGACCGCGGGAGGCCGATCCGGTGACCAGGCCGGACAGCCCGAGCGCGGTGACCGGGGCGGCCACACCGACCAGCGGGGCCATCCGTCGGGCCGGGACCTTCCCCGTGAGCCGCCAGAACAGGTAGCCGCCGGCCAGGCCGGGCGCGCTCAAGGTGGCCACCAGCACCACGGGCCGGATGGTTGCCGTAGAGGCGTGCCTCGCCGATGTCAAGGAATCTCAGCGGATTTCCCGGGATGCGGATGGCTATGCGCCCTAGTGGGTGACCGTGCGAACCTCGCCCCGACACCGACCCCCGAAAGGCGACGCCGACGTGCGCACCCACCACAGAACCCGCTTCCTGGCCTCGGCGCTGGCCGCCCTGACCGTCGTGGGCGTGCTCGCGGGCTGTTCCCGCGCGGACAACACCGCCGCCCCGGCCGCGAACCAGGGGTCCGCCGGTGAAGTGCGGATCGGGTTCTTCCCGAACGTCACCCACGCGCCCGCGCTGATCGGCGTCAAGAAGGACTTCTTCAAACAAGAGCTGGGCTCGACCAAGCTCACCACCCAGACCTTCAACGCCGGCCCCGAAGAGGTCAACGCGCTGCTCGGCGGCTCGCTCGACATCGCCTACATCGGCTCGGGCCCGGCGATCAACGCCTTCACCAAGTCCAAGGGGACGATCCAGCTGATCTCGGGCGCCGTCTCGGGCGGCGCGCAGCTGGTCGTCAAGCCGGACATCACCAGCGTGGACCAGCTCAAGGGCAAGACGATCGCCACGCCGCAGCTGGCCAACACCCAGGACGTCGCGCTCAAGAAGTTCCTCGCCGGCAAGCAGCTGACCGACCAGGTCAAGATCACCAACCTGGACAACTCCAAGACGCTCGACGCCTTCAAGAAGGGCCAGCTCGACGGCGGTTGGCTGCCCGAGCCGTGGTCGTCGCGGCTGGTGCTCGACGCCGGCGCGAAGGTCCTGGTCGACGAGAAGACCCTGTGGCCGGACGGCCGCTTCCCGACCACCGTCGTCATCGTGCGCAGCGAGTTCCTGCAGCAGCACCCGGACACCGTCGAGGCCGTCCTGAAGGGCCAGCTGGCCGCGATCGACTGGGCGAAGGCCAACCCGGCGGACGCGAAGACCGTGGTCAACGGCGCCCTCAAGGAACTGGCCGGCAGCAGCCTGAGCCAGGGAGTGATCGACCGCGCGTTCTCCGGCATCGAACTGACCACCGACCCGATCCCGGCGGAGTTCCCGCAGCTCGCGCAGGACTCGGTGACGGCCGGCGTGGTGAAGTCGGCGGTCGCGTTGAAGGGCTTCGCCGACTTCGGTCCGCTGAACGAGGCCCTCAAGGAGAAGAACCAGCCCGCCGTGAACGCCCCCGAACTCGCCAAGTGATCTCCGAGAGGTAACCAGCGATGACCACGACCCTCCCGGCCGGCCGGAGCAGCTTCACCGGCGCGACCGCGGTCCGGCTCGACGGTGTCGGCAAGGCGTTCGGCCCGGCCGGCCGCGCGGTCGTCGCGCTCGACGGCGTCGACCTCACCGTCGCGCCCGGCGAGTTCGTCTGCCTGCTCGGCGCGTCCGGCTGCGGCAAGAGCACGCTGCTGAACCTGGTCGCGGGGCTGGACGCGCCGTCGGCGGGGAAGATCACGCTGAACACGTCGCGGCCCGCGGTCATGTTCCAGGAAGCCGCGCTGATGCCGTGGCTGACCGCGGCCCGCAACGTCGAGCTGCCGCTGCGGCTGGCCGGCTTCGGCCGCGCCGAGCGCCGTGAAAAGGCCGCCGAGCTGCTGGAGCTCGTCCGGCTGAACGGCGCGGGCGGCAAGCGGCCGCACGAGCTGTCCGGTGGGATGCGGCAGCGGGTCGCGCTGGCCCGCGCGCTGGCCGCGACCCTGCGCGTCGGCGGCGACCCGGAGCAGTCGCTGCTGCTGATGGACGAGCCGTTCGCCGCGCTCGACGCCATCACCCGCGACGTCCTGCAGGGTGAGCTGCTGCGCGTCTACCGCAGCACCGGCACGTCGGTGCTGTTCGTGACCCACGACGTGCGCGAGGCCGTCCGGCTCGGGCAGCGCGTCGTGCTCCTGTCCTCGCGGCCGGGCAAGGTCGTGCGCGAGTGGACGGACGTCCCGCTGGCCGACTCCGAGGAGCTGACCGAAGAAATCACCGGGCACCTGCGAGAGGTGATCAGCACCCATGCCGCAGCTTGACCGGTCCGAAGTGGACGCCGCGGCCGACCTGGACGCGGTCGGCGCCGGACTGGACTCGCTCGACGCCCCGGTCGGCGAGCGCCGCCCGACCTTCTGGAAGCGGTTCGCCTGGGGCTTCCTGCCGCCGGTGCTCGCGCTCGTCCTGCTGGTCGTCGTCTGGCAGATCCTCTGGGCGGCGGCGTTCTGGTCGGAGGCCCAGCTGCCCGCGCCGCTGGCGGTGTGGGACGAGTTCTGGAACCGTGTCGTCACCGGCGAGGTGTTCGGCTTCGTCTGGACGTCGGTCCACCGCGCCGCGCTCGGCTTCCTCGCCGGCGTGCTCATCGGCACGCCGCTGGGCCTGGTCGTGGCCAAGGTCCGCGTGGTGCGGGCGGCGATCGGGCCGCTGCTCTCCGGGCTGCAGAGCCTGCCGTCGGTGGCGTGGGTGCCGGCCGCGATCCTGTGGTTCGGCATCAACGACGGCGCGATCTACTTCGTCGTCCTGCTTGGCTCGGTGCCCTCGATCGCGAACGGCCTGGTGTCCGGCATCGACCAGATCCCGCCGATCCTCCCGCGCGTCGGCCAGGTGATGGGTGCGAACCGGCTCTCGTCGGCCCGGCACATCCTGCTGCCGGCGGCGTTGCCGGGGTTCCTGGCGGGGCTGAAGCAGGGCTGGGCGTTCTCGTGGCGCTCGCTGATGGCGGCGGAGCTGATCGCGCTGTCGCCGCAGCTGGGCGTCGGGCTGGGCGCGTATCTCAATCAGGGGTCGTCGCTGAACAGCATCGAGACGGTGATCGCGGCGATCTTCCTGATCCTGCTGGTCGGGGTGGGGATCGAGCTGCTGGTGTTCCGGCCCCTGGAGCGCGCCGTGCTGCGGGCCCGTGGGCTGACTTCGTCGCTCTAGCGCCCGCCGGCGCTCACTCCACCGCGACCTCGAGGGAGAGCTGCTGAAGGAGCTGCAGGACGTCGGGTCCGGGCTCGTCTTCTTCGTAGGCTTCGACGACCTTGACGAACCCCAGCAGCACGCCGCGCAGGATCGCCTCCTGGCGCCGGGCCAGCTCGTCGACGGCCTGCTTGACGACCTCCTGGACCTCGGCCGCGTACTCCGGCGGCACCGCCGAGTCCGCGGTCAACGTGAAGTCGAGGGCCCCTTCGAGCAGTTCGGGGTAGCCGCTCGAGCCGGCTTCGTCGCCTTCGCCCTGCAGGTTCAGGCGGAGCCGGTAGACCGACGCCAGCAGGCCGATGCCGGTCTGCACGAGGTCCGTGTCGTCCATGACGAGAGCATCGCACGCGATCCGCGGATGCGCCGCGTGCCGAGACGACGGAACCCCGGACGGGAGGTCCGGGGTTCCGTCGGTACAGCGTCGGTACGGATCAGCGGCTTCGGCGGCCGCCCGCGCGGGTGCCGGACGAGAAAGCCGCCGCGCCGCCGGAGCCCGAGCGGCGGTTGGCCGCGGCCGGGGCGCCCGAGCGGGCCGATCCACCGGACGCGGCCGGCGCACCGGACCGTCGAGATCCGCCCGAGGCAGCCGCGGCGCCGGCGCGTCGCGAACCGCCCGAAGCGGCGCCCGACCGGCGCCCGCCGGACTTCTCAGCGGCGGCCGAGCGTGCCTCCTGGCTGTTGGCGCGAGACCGCTGTCCGCCCCGGTTCTCCTTCGGAGTGGCGGGAGCGCCGCGCCGGCCGCGGCCCCCGCCCGGCGCCTGGCCGGTGGCGGAAACCTTCTTCGGCCGGTCGTCCACCGGCGGCCGCTTCGGCGACGCCGTGAACGAACGCTCGCCCGGGGCCAGCTCCGCCAGCAGGGGGTGACCCGGGCCGAGCTGGGTCGTCGTCGGCTTGATGCCCGCCTTGCGGGTCAGGTCGCGCACGTCGCGGACCTGCGCGTCCGTCATCAGCGTCACGACCGTGCCCGACGCGCCCGCGCGCGCCGTGCGGCCCGAGCGGTGCAGGTAGGCCTTGTGCTCCACCGGCGGATCGGCGTGGATGACCAGCCGGATGTCGTCGACGTGGATGCCGCGGGCCGCGATGTCCGTCGCGACCAGCGTCTTCGCCGTGCCCGACGAGAACGCCTCGAGGTTGCGCGTGCGCGCGTTCTGGCCGAGGTTGCCGTGCAGTTCCACCGCCGGGACGCCGGACGCCACGAGCTTGCGCGTCAGCGCCTTCGCACGGCTCTTCGTCCGGGTGAACACCAGGGTGCGGCCCGGGGCGGCGGTCAGGTCGACCAGCACCGGCAGCCGGTGGGTCTCTTCGAGGTGCAGGACGTGGTGCTCCATCGTCGACACCGGCGACTGCGCCGAGTCGACGCTGTGCGTGATCGGGTCGGTCATGAAGCGTTTGACCAGCACGTCGACGCCGTTGTCCAGGGTCGCGGAGAACAGCATCCGCTGCCCGCGCGAGGGCGTCTGGTCCATGATCCGCCGCACCTCGGGCAGGAAGCCCAGGTCGGCCATGTGGTCGGCCTCGTCGAGGACGGTGATCTCGATCGCGTCGAGCTTCACGTGCCCGGAACGCATGTGGTCGGCGAGCCGGCCGGGGCAGGCGACGACGATGTCGATGCCGTCACGCAGCCGCGTGATCTGCGGGTTCGCGGAGACGCCGCCGAAGATGGTGGTCGTCTTGAGGCCCAGCGGCTTGGCCAGCGGCAGGATCGAGGCTTCGATCTGCGTCGCGAGCTCACGGGTCGGCGCCAGGATCAGCGCGCGCGGACGGCCCGGCTTGCGCCGCGTCGGACCCGCCGAGAGGCGAGCCAGCAGGGGCAGCACGAAGCCGTAGGTCTTGCCGGAGCCGGTCCGGCCGCGGCCGAGCACGTCGCGCCCGGCGAGGGTGTGCGGCAGGGTCGCCGCTTGGATGGGGAAGGGCTCGGTGACGCCCTGAGCGGCCAGCGCGTCCACGAGGGTGGCGGGCAGGCCGAGTTCAGCGAAAGTGCTCATAAGTGCGTGTGGGCGCGCTCGACGCCCTGGTCTCCATAACCTGAGAAGGGTTGTCCTGCCCGGCGCAGACCTACGTACGGCCGCGGCGCGTGGTAGTCGACAACAACAGCGGGCCGAGGCAGAACTGAGCGGCCCGCATGATCAGTGTACCGAACGGGAGTGACCTACCCCCAGTGACATTGCCCGCACTCTAGGGGGCTTGCTAAGTTACCCGTCAGTAATCGAGGAGGAGCGTCCATGCTGCTGAACCCGCACGAGTACGACCCGAGCCACTTCGACGCCGAAACGCGCCGGTTGCTCCGGGCGACCATCGACTGGTTCGAGCAGCGCGGAAAGGCGAAACTCACCGAGGACTACCACGCGCGCACCTTCTACGCGGACTTCCTCGAGTTCGCGGGCGAGGAAGGCCTCTTCTCGACCTTCCTGACGCCCGCCGCGAACGCCGGCGGCCACCCGGACAAGCGCTGGGACACCGCTCGCGTCGCCGCGCTGTCGGAAATCCTCGGGTTCTACGGCTTGAACTACTGGTACCCGTGGCAGGTCACGATCCTCGGCCTCGGCCCGGTGTGGCAGAGCGGCAACGCGGGAGCGCGTGAGCGCGCGGCGGCCGCCCTCGACGCCGGTGGCGTCGGCGCGTTCGGTTTGTCCGAAAAGGACCACGGCGCCGACATCTACTCCTCCGACCTGGTGCTCACGAAGGACGGCGACGGCTACCGCGCCACCGGCTCGAAGTACTACATCGGCAACGGCAACTGCGCGCGCACGGTGTCGGTCTTCGGCCGCATCGACGGCGTCGAGGGCCCGGACCAGTACGTCTTCTTCTACGCCGACTCCGAGCACCCGAACTACCACGTGGTCAAGAACGTTGTGCCGTCGCAGATGTACGTCGCCGAGTTCCGGCTCGAGGACTACCCGGTGCACGCCGAGGACATCCTGCACGTCGGCGCCGAGGCCTTCAGCGCCGCGCTGAACACCGTCAACATCGGCAAGTTCAACCTCTGCTTCGGCGGCATCGGCATGGCGACGCACTCGCTGTACGAGGCCATCACGCACGCGCACAACCGCGTGCTCTACGGCAAGCCCGTGACGAACTTCCCGCACGTGCGCCGCGAGTTCGTCGAGGCCTACGCCCGGCTCACCGCGATGAAGCTGTTCTCCGACCGCGCTGTCGACTACTTCCGCAGCGCGAACCCGGACGACCGCCGCTACCTGCTGTTCAACCCGATCACCAAGATGAAGGTGACCACCGAGGCGCAGAAGGTGATCGGCCTGGTCGCCGACGTCGTGGCGGCCAAGGGCTTCGAAGCCGACACCTACCTGGCGATGTCCAAGAACGACATCGACGGCCTGCCCAAGCTCGAAGGCACCGTGGCGGTGAACCTCGCGCTGATCGCGAAGTTCATGCCCGCGTACCTCTTCGCGCCGCAGGAGTACGCGCCGGTCCCGACGCGCACCGATCCCGCGGACGACGAATTCCTCTTCCGCCAGGGCCCGGCGCGCGGCCTGTCGAAGATCCGTTTCCACGACTGGAAGACCGCCTACGCCGAGGCCGCGGACATCCCGAACGTCGCGCTGTTCACCGAGCAGGCCGGCTACCTGGTCAAGCTGCTGACGGAGGCCACGCCGGACGAGGCCCAGCAGGCCGACCTCGACTTCGGGCTCGCGCTGACCGAGCTGTTCACGCTCATCGTGTACGGCCAGCTGATCCTGGAGCAGGCCCGGATCACCGGCCTGGACGCGCTCGTCGTCGACCAGATCTTCGCGGTGCTGGTGCAGGACTTCAGCGCCGCGGCGGTGGACCTGAACGGCAAGGCGAGCTCGACCGAAGCCCAGCAGGCGATCGCGTTGGCCGCACTGCGCAAGCCGGTGGTGGACGCCGAGCGCTTCGAGAACGTCTGGATGCGCGTCCGGGAGCTTTCCGGGGTCTACGCTATGCACCCGTGATGGCCAAGGAGTACCGGCTCGGCGTGACGCGGAAAGCCGCGAACGTGGTGGTGAAGGCGTTGCTGGAGCGCGGGCTCCCGATCACGGGGAGCACCGGGTACCTGCTGACCACCCGGGGACGCAAGAGCGGAGTGGACCGGACCACGCCGGTCAACGTCCTGGAGGTCGGCGGCGACCGCTGGCTCGTCTCGCCGTACGGGCAGGTCGGCTGGGTGCACAACCTGCGCGCCGACGCCACCGCCCGGCTGTGGCGCGGCCGCACGCGCGAGACGTGGGCGGTCGAGGAGGCCGACGCCGCGACGGCCGGCCCGGTGCTGCGCGCGTACGTCCGCAAGATCCCCGTGACGGCACCCTTCTTCGACGCCGGGCTCCGCGACCCCGCCGAAGCCTTCGCCGCGGAAGCCGATCGACACCCGGTCTTCCGGTTGGCAAGATCGCGAGGGTGAACCGAGAGCGGGCGGCGGAGCTGATCTGGGACGCGTGGCAGACCGGGAAGCGCCTCGACGGGCTGCCGGACGACGCCCGCCCGCGTGACCTCGCCGAGGGCATGGCCGCGCAGGCGGCGCTCGCCGAGCTGGCCGGGCCGGTGTCCGGCTGGAAGATCGCCGCGACCACCGTGTACGCCCGCCAGTACCTCGACGTCCCCGGCCCGCTGCCGGGGGTGATGTTCGAGCGGTTCCGCCACGCCGAGGGCGAGCCGGTGCCGGCCGACACCATGACCATGGGCGTCGCCGAACCCGAGTTCGCCTTCCGGCTCAAGGCCGACCCGGGGTCGTCGCCGTCGCTGACCGCGGTGCTCGACGCCGTCGACACGATGTTCCTCGCGCTCGAGATGCCGGACAGCCGCTACACCGACCACCAGCACGCGGGCGGGCCGCAGCTGCTGGCCGACGTGGCGTGCGCGGGCCGGTTCGTCGAGGGGCGGGCGGTGCCGGGCTGGCGCGACCTCGACCTGCCGCGGCAGGCGGTCGTCCTGCACGCCGACGGCGAAGAGTTCTCCCGCGGCAGCGGCAGCCTGGTGCTCGGCGACCCGCGGCTGGCCCTGCACTGGCTGGCGATGGAGCTGTCCCGCCACGGCGGTTCGTTGCGGCCGGGCGACGTCGTCACGACGGGCACGGCGACCCCGCCGTGCCCGATCCACGCCGGCGGGCACGTGGTCGCCGACTTCGGCGCGCTGGGCAGCGTGGAAGCGCGGTTCGCCGGGGGAGGGTAATTCGGCGGATCCGGGGCTATCGTCGGCGCGTGGGCGAGCGCGGCCGGCCACGGCACCCCGACCGGCTGACCCCCGCCGAGTGGCGGGTGGTCGACGCGGTCCGTCACGGCCTGACGAACGGCGAGATCGCGCGGCGGCGCGGCACGAGCCGGGACGCCGTCAAGTTCCACGTCGGCAACGCGGTCCGCAAGCTCGGCCTGTCCGGGCGGGCCGAGCTGCGCGCGTGGCGCGGCGCTCCGGCGGACAGCGCGCTCGCCGGCCGCGCGGGTGAGGAGGCGGCGGTGCTGGGACCGATCGGGCAGGTTTCGCGCACCGTCGCGGACCTCGGCCGAGCCAAGGCGTTCTACGGCGACGTGCTCGGGCTGGAGCACCTCTACACCTTCGGCGACCTGGCGTTCTTCGACTGCGGCGGCACCCGGCTGTTCCTGACCGCCGGCGAGCCTCGCGGAGCGGAGTCAGTGCTGTACTTCACCGTCCCGGACATCGACGCGGCCTACGACGGGCTGCGCTCGAAGGGTGTCGAGTTCCTCGGCGCGCCGCACCTGATCTTCCGGCACGAGTCCGGGGTCGAGGAGTGGATGGCGTTCTTCACCGACCCCGACGGCCACGCCACCGCGATCATGGCGCGCGTCCCGCCTGGCTAGGGTGATCGGGTGCTGACGTTCCGTGCCGGGTTCCTGGTGCTCGCCGCGGTGGTCCTGGCGCTCGACGCGGGGTTCTGGTGGTTCGCGCACGGCCAGCACCAGACGACCGCGCGGATCGGCTTCCTCGTCGCGTTCGTGCTGCTCCTGGCGCTGCTCGCGGTGTCCGCGGGGCTGGTCCGGTGGGAGATCGCGGCCCCGCTGGGCGCGGCGTCGACATCCGGCTTGTTCTTCGTCGGCGCGGCGGCGATCTTCAGTGTGGGCTTCGGGTTCCTGCTGACGGCGGTGGTGGAGGCGGCGCTGGTGCGCCGGCTGGTGCTCGACGCGTCCCCGGCGGGTTGGGGCGGCGGAACCGGGCTGATCAGCTCGGCGGCCGCGGTGGTGCCCGGGGTGCTGTTCGCGGTAGGCCTGGTCGCGCTGCGCTGATTGCAGAGAGTGCTTTGCAGAGAAGTCTCTGCGGTGTAGCGTGGCGGCATGACCAAGGAGCGCCGCGCCGAGTCGTCCCGCCCGATCGACGCGCGGATGCTCCGGGCGCTGGCCCACCCGCTGCGGATGCGCATGCTGGAACTGCTGCAGGCGGACGGTCCCGCTACGGCGACCGGGCTGGGGAAGCGGGTCGGCGAGAGCTCCGGGACCACCAGCTGGCACCTGCGCCTGCTGGCCGAGGCCGGCCTGGTCGAAGAGGACAGCGAGCGCGGCAACAAACGCGAACGCTGGTGGCGCTCGGTGCAGGAGTCGACGCGGATGCGAGCCGCCGACTTCATTGACGACCCGGATCTCGCCGCTCCCTTGGACATCTACCTGCGATCGGTGATCGAGCACCGCTACCAGGCGGAGTCGCGGTTCGTCAGCGAACTCCCGCGGTGGGTGGGGGAGTGGTACGACAAAGCCGTTTTCAACGACGCGAGGCTGTCCCTCACGCCCGAGGAAGCGGTCGCGATGAGCGCCGAGGTCGAAGAGGTGGTCGAGCGCTACCGCCGGGACGCGCGGCCGGGCGACCACAACGTGATCGCGCACTGGTCGGCGTTCCCGTGGCAAGCGCGACCGGAGGAACCCGGCACATCGAAGTCCGAATGAGGGGGACGAACGTGGTGCATTTTCTGCTGGCGGAAGACCTGGTCCGCGAACGGGAGACCGAGCTGAGACGGGTCGCGCTCCGGCGCCGACCCTCTCGGCGGCACGGAACGCGACGGCAACGCCTCGGGTGGCTGCTCGTCGAAACCGGCCTGAGGCTGGTGGCGAGCCGGGACCGGACGCGCCCCCACCACTCCCAGGGGGGAACGTCCCGGCTCCAGTCTATCGCCGCCCGCTGACGAAACCCGCGGGAACGCCGCCGGCCGGCGGAGTTGTCCACAACTCCGCCGGCCTGTGGGCAACTGAGGTTCTACTTGCCGAACCCGGCCCGCCGCAGCGCGTCCGCCATCGAACCGCTGCCGCCGGAGCCGGAGCCCGAGCCGGAGTTGCCGCCCCGGCCGCCGCCGCCACCGGAGCCGCCGGAGCCGCCGCGCTGACCGCCGCCGCCCGAACCGCCGCGGCGCTGACCGCCGCCACCGCCGCCGCCGCCACCGCCACGCGAGGAAGCGGCACCCGGCTCGTCGTCCAGCCGCAGCGTCAGCGAAATCCGCTTCCGCGGCACGTCGACGTCCAACACCTTCACCTTCACGATGTCCCCGGGCTTCACGACCTCGCGCGGATCCTTCACGAAGTTCTTCGACAGCGCCGAAACGTGGGCCAGCCCGTCCTGGTGCACCCCGACGTCGATGAACGCCCCGAAGGCCGCCACGTTCGTCACGACTCCCTCGAGCCGCATCCCCGGCTTCAGGTCGCCGATCTTGTCCACGCCCTCGGCGAACGTCGCCGTCTTGAACGCCGGGCGCGGGTCGCGGCCCGGCTTGTCCAGCTCGGCCAGGATGTCCGTCACCGTCGGGAGCCCGAACGTGTCGTCCACGAACTCGGCCGGCTTCAACGAGGACAGCGTCCGCGTGTTGCCGATCAGTGCGCGCAGGTCCGTGCCCGTCTTCGTCAGGATCCGCCGCACCACCGGGTACGCCTCCGGGTGCACCGACGACGAGTCGAGCGGGTCGTCGCCGTCCGGGATGCGCAGGAAGCCCGCGCACTGCTCGAACGCCTTCGGCCCGAGGCGCGCGACCTCCTTCAGTGCCGTCCGGGACCGGAACGGCCCGTTCGTGTCGCGGTGGGAGACGATGTTCTCCGCCAGCCCGGTCGTGATGCCCGAAACGCGGGTCAGGAGGGGAGCGGACGCCGTGTTGACGTCCACGCCGACCGCGTTCACGCAGTCCTCGACCACCGCGTCGAGCGAGCGCGACAGCGAGACCTCGGACAGGTCGTGCTGGTACTGCCCGACGCCGATCGACTTCGGGTCGATCTTCACCAGCTCGGCCAGGGGGTCCTGCAGCCGCCGCGCGATCGAGACCGCGCCGCGCAGGGAGACGTCCATGTTGGGCAGCTCCGCCGAGGCGAACGCCGACGCCGAGTAGACCGACGCGCCCGCCTCGGACACGATCGCCTTCGTCAGCTTCAGCTCGGGGTGCTTCTTGATGAGCTCGATCGCGAGCTTGTCCGTTTCGCGCGACGCCGTGCCGTTGCCGATGGAGATCAGGTCGACCTGGTGCCGGGCGCACAGCGCGGCCAGCTCGGCGATCGACTGGTCCCACTTGTTCGCCGGCTGGTGCGGGTAGATGACGTGGGTGTCGACGACCTTGCCGGTCGCGTCCACGACGGCCACCTTGACGCCGGTGCGGAAGCCCGGGTCGAGGCCCATCGTGGCGCGGGTACCGGCCGGCGCGGCCAGGAGCAGGTCGCGCAGGTTGGCCGCGAACACGCGCACGGCGTCGTCCTCGGCCGCCTGGCGCAGCCGCATCCGCAGGTCGATGCCCAGGTGCAGGAGGATCTTGGTGCGCCACGCCCAGCGCACGGTGTCGCCGAGCCACTTGTCGCCCGGGCGCCCCTGCTGCGTGATGCCGAATTTCGCGGCGATGCGCGTCTCGTAATCGGTCGGCCCGACCTGCGGCTCGTCGGTGGGCTCGTCCGGCGACATGGTGAGGTCGAGGACCTCCTCCTTCTCGCCGCGCAGCATCGCGAGGATCCGGTGCGAGGGGAGCTTGGTGTAGGGCTCGGAGAAGTCGAAGTAGTCGGAGAACTTCGCGCCTTCCTCCTCCTTGCCCGAGCGGACCTTGGCCACCAGATGGCCTTGGCCCCACATCTTCTCGCGCAGGTCACCGATGAGGTCGGCGTCCTCGGCGAAGCGCTCGACGAGGATCGAGCGGGCGCCGTCGAGGGCGGCCTGCGCGTCCGCGACGCCCTTGTCGGCGTCGACGAACACGGCGGCCGCGGCGTGCGGATCCGTCGTCGGGTCGTTCAGCAGGCCGTCGGCCAGCGGCTCGAGCCCCGCTTCGCGCGCGATCATGGCCTTCGTGCGGCGCTTCGGCTTGTACGGGAGGTAGATGTCCTCCAGCCGCGACTTCGTGTCCGCGGCGAGGATCGACGCCTCGAGGGCTTCGTCGAGCTTGCCCTGGCTGCGGATGGACTCGAGCACGGCGAGCCGGCGCTCGTCGAGTTCCCGCAGGTAGCGCAGCCGTTCCTCGAGCGTGCGCAGCTGCGCGTCGTCGAGCATGCCGGTGACTTCCTTGCGGTACCGCGCGATGAACGGGACGGTCGAGCCGCCGTCGAGCAGCTCGACGGTGGCCTTGACCTGTCCTTCGCGCACGCCCAGTTCTTCGGCGATCCTCTGCTCGACCGACACGCTCACTGCAACACGCTCCTGCTTCGCCCTCGGGTGGATCCGATCGTCACATTCTGCCGTTTCCGCCGCCCCGACTTTCGGATGGGGCTCCTTGACAATCAGATTGGTCTAGTCCATTTTGTGGTGACCTGCCTCACCACCGTCGTGGAGGTCGCCCGTGGTCCCCAAGGTCCGGCTAGCCCTGCTTTCGCTACTTTCCGTGGTCACGCTCAGTCTCGGCGTGACGTTCGTCCTCGCCGGCAACGCCTCGGCGGCGAACATCCTGGCCAACCCCGGCTTCGAGGCCGGCACCTCGGGCTGGACGTGCACCGCCACCCCGACCGCGGTGAGCACCCCGGTCCACAGCGGGAGCCGCGCGTTGAGCGCGTCGCCGACGTCGTCGGACACCGCGCAGTGCTCGCAGACGCTCACCGTCTCGGCGAACACGGCGTACAAGCTGTCGGCGTGGGTCCAGGGCAGCTACGTCTACCTGGGCGTTTCCGGTTCCGCGACGACCAGCACGTGGACGCCGGGCACCAGCGGCTACCAGCAGCTCTCGCTCAGCTTCACGACCGGCTCGAGCACGTCGCTGACGGTGTACCTGCACGGCTGGTACGCCCAGCCGACGTACTACGCCGACGACGTCAACCTCGACGGCCCGGGCACCCCGCCGCCGACGACGCCCACGACCCCCACCACCCCGCCGACCACCACGACCCCGCCGACGACGACCCCGCCGCCGCCCACGCAGGGTGACCTGCCGAAGCACGTCCTGACCGGCTACTGGCAGAACTTCTACAACGGCGCCAAGGCGCTGAAGCTGGCCGACGTCCCGACGAAGTACACCATCATCGCGGTGTCGTTCGCGGACGCCACGGGCACGCCGGGCGCGGTGAGCTTCACGCTCGACCCGGGCCTGTCGTCGCAGCTCGGCGGCTACACGGACGCGCAGTTCAAGGCCGACATCAAGACGGTCCAGGGGCGCGGCCAGAAGGTCATCATCTCGGTCGGCGGCCAGAACGGCACGATCAGCGTGAGCGACTCGTCGTCGGCGAACAACTTCGCCAACTCGATCAAGTCGCTGATCGCGAACTACGGCTTCGACGGCGTCGACATCGACCTCGAGAACGGCATCAACGCGACGTACATGGGCCAGGCGCTGCGCAGCATCTACAACGGCGGCGGCAAGGTCCTCACGATGGCGCCGCAGACGATCGACATGCAGAGCACGCAGGGTGGCTACTTCCAGCTCGCGCTGGGCATCAAGGACATCCTGACGGTCGTCAACATGCAGTACTACAACTCCGGCACGATGCTCGGCTGCAACGGCAGCGTGTACGCGCAGGGCACGGTCGACTTCCTGACGGCGCTGGCCTGCATCCAGCTCCAGGGCGGCCTGCGAGCGGACCAGGTGGGCCTCGGCCTCCCGGCGTCCTCCCAGGCGGCGGGCGGCGGTTACCAGGCACCGTCGAACACGGTGTCGGCGCTGAACTGCCTGGCGCGAGGGACATCGTGCGGCTCGTTCAAGCCGTCGACGACGTACCCGGCCATCCGCGGCGCGATGACGTGGTCGATCAACTGGGACGCGTCGAACGGGTACGCGTTCGCCAACACGGTGTCGGCCGGGCTCGCGGGCCTGCCGTAACCACGCACGGAGTGGAAGGCCCTCCCGGACCTGGTCCGGGAGGGCCTTCTCACGCTCTAGCCGCGCAGCTCGTTCCGCAGTTCTTCGACTTCGGCGTCGTCGGCGAGCAGGAGGGTCCGGAACGGGATCCCGGTGTTCCGCGGCTTGCCCAGCGGATTCGCCCACTCCCGCGCGGCGCGCTCGAGGATCTTGAAGAGGATCCGCCGGCCTTCTGCGTCACCGGCGAGCAACCGCATCGGCTCCTCGATGACGACCAGGTACCGGCACGCCGACGCGGTAGCCCTTCTCGGTCAGCCGCAGCGCCGTGACGCTCCCGCCGAAGCCCGACCCGATCACCAGGACGTCGTAGTCCATCACGCCACCAGCCGGAAGTCGCTCACGTCGAGCCGCCGGGTCCGGCGGTCGTACTCGGTGACCAGGCCCGGCCAGTTGGTCGTCACCCGCCCGTCGGCCTGCCGGTACCAGCTCGTGCACGCGCTCCACACGCTCTGGCCCAGCCGCTGCTGGACCTCCCGGTCGTAGCGCTCCTCGACGTCGGCCCGCACATCCACATAGGACACGCCGGGTCGCGCGAGCTGTTCCACGGCCTGACGGATGTAGCGCGCCTGGCGCTCGATCATGTAGATGATGGACCCGGCGCCGAGGTTCGTGTTGGGCCCGTAGACGCAGAACATGTTGGGAAACCCGGGCACGGTCATGCCCAGGTAGGCCCGCGCGCCGCCGGCCCACTCGTCCTGCAGCGACCGGCCGCCGAGGCCGAGCACCTTCAGCCGGCCGAGGAAGTCCGTCGCGGCGAACCCGGTGCCGTAGACCAGGACGTCCGCCTCGAGCTCGGTCCCGTCCTCGACCCGCACGCCGTTCGGCGTGATCGAGGAGATCCGCCGCGCCTCGACGTCGACGTCCGGTTGCGCCAGCGCGGGCAGGTAGTCGTTGGTGAACAGGATCCGCTTGCAGCCCAGGGGATAGGCCGGCTTCAGCTTCGCGCGCAGCTCCGGGTCCTTGATGTGCCGGCGCCGCAGCTGCGCGGTCCGCAGCTCGAACACCTTCGCCAGCACGGGGTGCTTCGTCATCGCGTACGTCGCGTACTCGGCGAGCAGGAAGATCCGCAGCCGGCCGAGCAGCTGCGTGGGCGGCAGGTGCTCGAACAGCCAGTGCTGCCACCGCCGGTAGGCCGGGTCGGACTTCGCCATGACGTACGGCGGCGTGCGCTGGAACACCGTGACGTGCTTCGCGTGCTTGCGCAGCTCAGGCACGAACTGGACGGCGCTGGCCCCGGTCCCGATGACGGCGACGCGCTTCCCGGCGAGGTCGACGCCGTGGTCCCAGCGCGCCGAGTGGAAGGCGTCGCCGGCGAAGCTTTCCCGGCCCGGGATGTCGGGCAGCACGGGCCGTGACAGCTGCCCGACGGCCGGGACGAAAACGTTTGCCTCGTACGTCTCGCCACCGTGGGTCTCGACGCGCCAGACGCCGCGCCCCTCGTCGAACGCGGCCCCGGTGACCTCGGTCCGGTAGCGGATGTGCGGCTCGAGCCCGTACTTCGTGATGACGCGCCGCAGGTAGGCCAGGATGTCCGGCTGGTAGGAGAACCGCTTCGGCCAGCGCGGGTTCGGTTCGAAGGAGAACGAGTAGAGCGGCGACGGGATGTCGCACGCGGCACCGGGGTAGGTGTTGTCCCGCCAGACGCCGCCGGGCTCGGCCGCGCTCTCCAGGATCGTGAAGTCGGTGAACCCGGCGCGCTTCAGCTCGATCGCCGTGCCGATGCCGCCGAAGCCGGTGCCCACGATCAGCACCGACGGCCCCTTCGCCGAACCGCTCATGCGAAAAAGCTACGCAGCCGAAGCCTGTGACAACAGGCCACGAACGGTCACTCGATCGAGAATTCCGGCCAGCCTTCACGACGGCGGGTGGATGCGCACCTCCTGAGTCTCCGCACCCGGCTCCGCCCAGCTCACCAGGCGGCCGGCCGCGCTCTCCAAAGCCGCGAGGTCGCGCTTCGGGAGCTTCTCGAACGGCGACAGCTCCAGCACCGTGGCCTTGCGCTCCCAGAAGCCGCGGACGTATCCGTCCACCAGCAGCGTGCCTTTGACCAGGCCGTTCTGCGTGATCACCCGCTTGCGGTAGTCGTCCGAGATCACCCGCGTCCGGTCCGCGTACGACAGGATCGTCTGGTCGAACGGGCCCAGCAGCCGCGGCGGCGCCGGGACGTCCTCGTCCGGCACGGAAAGCTCCGGCAGGTCCAGCAGCTCGCGCCCGTCCGGGTCGCGGTAGCGGCGCAGGTCCATCTCCGCCGCGACCTCGCCCAGCCGGGTGATGCCCGCCCACGTTTGGACGTCGGCCACCGTCGCCGGGCCGAACGCCCGCAGGTACCGCGCGATCAGCGAAGCCGGGGACGGCGGCGGTGGCGTCTGTGGTGTTTTCGGAGCGCCGACCCACTCGTCGAGGCACGCGTACGTCGTCTGCCCGGCCTTGCCCCAGATCGCTCGCGGTGGCGTCTGGACCAGCGGCAGCCGGGCCCGGGCCAGGTGGGTGAGCGACGCCGTGGGCACGTCCGGCCAGTGCCGCGCCAGCTCGGTGCCCAGCGCGGTGCCGGCCAGCGGCGCCCCGGCCAGGAGATCCTGCGCCGCGCCGGCGACGGCATCGTGGTCCAGGCCGGCCAGCGCCTTCGCGTGCTGCGTGTTCGTCTTGAGGTCGCGGTCGTACAGCACCTGGACCACCGGCCGCCACGCCAGCGCGTCCGCCGCCGTCACCAGGTGGACCGTGCCGCGCATCAGCGCGATCCGGACCACCCGCCGGCTCTCCAGCAGCGAGGCCAGTTCCGCGGGCCGGAAGCCGTGCAGCCGCGCCCACAAGGCGTAGTACGGCGGGAACGGCGCTTGCGCCTGCAGGCCCGCGAGATGCTCGACCGCGTCGAGCGCGGACATCTTCGCGCGGCGAAGCAGCAGCTGGCGCTCCAGCGTCGCCCGATTCAGGGCCGGTCGGCTCACCGTCGTGGTCACCGCGCCACCCTAGCGAGCGGCACCGACGGTTCCGGGTCCATAATCCGGGCCATGGCCGAGCTCGCCGCGCCCGCCGTCGGGGACTGGGACTTCCCGCGCGGCACCGCGAGCATCGAGCTGATGACCCGGTTCGCCGCCGACCGCGGCCTGCCCGCCGGCAAGCTCCTCGCCGCGACGACGCTCTCGCCGGAGCTCCTCGCCGACCCGTCGGTGCAGGTCGACGCGCGCCACGAGCTGGCCGTCGTCCGCGCCCTGGCCGAACTGGACGGCTCGGACGCGACGGCCCTGGAGCTCGGGCGCCGCTACCGCGTCACGACCTTCGGCATCTTCGGGTTCGCCTGCATCAGCAGCCCGACGCTGCGCGACGCGATGCTGTTCGCGCTGCGCTACTTCGACCTCAGCTTCGCCTTCTGCATCCCGCACGTCGAGCTGGAGAGCGGGCGCCTGACGCTGGAGCTGGACGACAGCCGCGTGCCCGCCGACGTCGCCCGCTTCCTCGTGCTGCGCGACCTGGCGGCGATCTTCTCGGTCATGCGCGACCTGCTGCCGGAGATCGTGCTGGAGGAACTGAGCTTCCGGCACGAGCCGTCCACAGTGGACCCTTATCGGGCCGCGTTCGGCCTGGTGCCCCGGTTCGGCGCCGACGCCTGCCGCGCGACGTTCGACTCCGCGCTGCTGATGCTGCCGCTCCCGCAGGCCAACGAGCAGACCGTCGCCTTGTGCGCCGCGCAGTGCGAAGAGCTCGTCGCGCGCAAACGCCGGCGCTCGGGCATCTCGCAGCAGGTGCGGGAGCGCCTGGTCCGGCTCGGCGGGGTCGACGCCGGGATGGACGAGATCGCCCGCCAGCTGACCCTCAGCACGCGCACGCTGCGGCGGCGCCTCGCCGAGTCCGGCACCAGCTACCGCGCGCTGGTCGACGAGGTCCGCCAGGCGCTGGCCGAGGAGCTGCTCGACACCGGCGTCCTGTCGGTCGAGGACGTCGCGTACCGGCTCGGGTACGCCGAGGCGTCGAGCTTCATCTACGCGTTCAAGCGCTGGACCGGGATGACGCCGGCGGCGTTCGCCCGGCGCTTCCGGGCCGCCCGGCAAGCACCGCCGGGTAGGTGACCTTCAGCAGGTTGAGGATCGAATCGGTGAGAAAGGTGCGCAGCGCCGGACGGTCGAGCGTGCCGCGGATCAGCCACTCGCGCGACGCCGCCCGCAGCAGCCCGCCGAACGACCGGATCATCGCGCGCAGCTCCTCCCGGCCCTCGGTGACGTCGGTCATCAGCGCGGCTTCCAGGACCCGGTCGGCGGCGACCTCGTCGGCCTCCAGCATGATCCGCTCGATCTCCGGGTCGCGGCCCGCGGACTCGGGGCCGATCACCGTCAGCCAGGCGTCGCGATTGCGGTCCACGACGTCGATCCACCGCCCGACGCCGATCGCCAGCCGCTCCTCCATGGTGGTGTCCGGCAGCGCTTCGGTGACCGGCGCCGGCACGATCATCAGCTGCCGCACCACTTCCAGGTAGAGCTCGCGCTTACCGCCGAAGTAGTGGTTGATGAGCGGGCGCGCCACCCCGGCCGCCTCGGCGATGTCCGAAGTGGACACCGACGCGTAGCTGCCCGCGCCGAACAGGTGCCGGGCGGCGGCGAGGATCTCCGCGCGCCGTTCGGCCGGTTCGAGGCGGCGCCGCCGGGGCCGGGTCCCACTGGTCATCCGCTCAGCCTCGCGGGGGAGCGGCACCCTGTCAACAAATAGTTGACTCCTCGTCAAGAGAGTGACTTCCCGTGGCGGGCAAGCGGTGTTTCGCGCCAACCTTTGTCGTTACGCAACCGGAACAACCGGCCGGTAACTTCCCGGCGCCCGGATGCGACGAGACGGCAGAGGCCAGCGACCGGGGGTAGGAACCAGATGACCGAGGAAGGCGCCCCGATCCGGCCGGCCGGACGCTGGGTGAGCGTCCGCCTGCAGCATCGCCACGTCAGCTTCGACGAGGGCTTCGAAGCGGACGAGCCCGTCCCCGACGGCGACTGCGCGGACGAGGAATCCCTGTCGTACTCGGGAATCGTGATCACGGGCTACGACGAGGGCGCGAAGGTTTCCGAGCGCTGGATCCCGCTGGGCGTCGACCCGTCCGAAGCGGACGACGAGCGGCTGATCGAGCAGCTGCGCGGAGCCCTTCTCTGGCAAGCGGGGCGCCCGCCCCAGGTCGCCGAGGACTGACCGGTCGTGGGTGAGAAACAGTGTGCTGACCCTGTTTCTCACTCACGACCCGGTGCGCAGGCCTTCGAAAGCCACCTTGCACACCGCGTCCGCCACTTCCGTCGCCGATGATCCGCGTCGCGGTTTGTACCACTCGATCAGCGAGTTCACCATGCCGAAGATCAGCCGCGCCGTCACCGCCGGGTCGACGTCCGGGCGGATGTCGCCTTCGGCTTCGGCCTGCTTCACCAGGTCCGTCACCAGCAGGTCGAACTCGCGCCGGCGGGCCAGCGCCGCGCGCTCCACCTTCGTGTTGCCGCGCACCCTCAGCAGCAGCGTCACGAACGGCAGCCGGTCGGCCAGCACCAGCACGCTGCCGCGCACCAGGTGCTCCAGCCGGTCGATGGCGCGCCCGTCGAGCTGCGCCGTCGAGGCCGCCACTTCGAACAGCCCGTCCAGCGCCCGGTCGACCGCCAGCCGCAGCAGTTCCTCCTTGCTGGGCACGTGGTGGTAGATCGCCGACTTCGTGATGCCGAGCTTGCGGGAGAGGTCCTCCATGCTCGTGCCGTCGTAGCCGCGCTCGTTGAACAGCTTCACCGCCACCTGCAGCAGCGATTCGAGGTCGTAGCCCGGGCGCCCGCGGCGGGGCGTGGTCACGGCTTGTCCCGCTGGTCGATGATCCGCCGCATCTTGCCCATGGACCGCTCCAGGGTCTCCGGGTCGACGACGTCCACCGACACCGTCACGCCGACGCCGTCCTTCACGCCCGAGATCAGCGAAGCGGCGGCCTGCTCCCGCGCGGCAGCCGAAGCGTCGTGGCGCGCCTCGACCAGCACGGTGAGGTGGTCGAGCCGCCCGCGCGTGGACCGGACGAGCTGGAAGTGCGGGCTCAGCGCGTCGGTCCGCAGCACGATCTCCTCGATCTGGGTCGGGAAGACGTTGACCCCGCGCAGGATGATCAGGTCGTCGGTGCGGCCGGTGACCTTGTCCATCCGCCGGAACGCCGGGCGCGCGGTCCCCGGCGAGAGCGCCGTGAGGTCGCGGGTGCGGTAGCGGATGATCGGCAGCGCCTGCTTGGTCAACGACGTGAACAGCAGCTCACCGGTCTCGCCGGCCCCCAGCACCGCTTCGGAGTACGGGTCGATCACCTCGGGGTAGAAGTGGTCTTCCCAGATGTGCAGGCCGTCCTTCGTCTCGACGCACTCCTGCGCGACGCCCGGGCCCATCACCTCCGACAGCCCGTAGATGTCCACGGCGTCGATCGCGAACCGCTCCTCGATCTCGGCGCGCATCTGCTCGGTCCACGGCTCGGCGCCGAAGATGCCCACCTCGAGCGAGCTCGAGCGCGGGTCGACGCCCTGGCGCTCGAACTCGTCGAGCAGCGTCAGCATGTACGACGGCGTGACCATGATGATCTCGGGCCGGAAATCGGTGATCAGCTGCACCTGGCGCGCCGTCATCCCGCCCGACGCGGGGATCACCGTGCAGCCGAGCTTCTCCGCGCCGTAGTGCGCGCCCAGCCCGCCGGTGAAGAGGCCGTACCCGTACGCGACGTGCACCTTGTGCCCCGGCCGCCCGCCCGCGGCGTGGATCGACCGGGCCATCACCGTCGCCCAGGTGTCGATGTCCTGCTCGGTGTACCCGACGACGGTGGCCTTGCCGGTGGTGCCGCTGGAGGCGTGGATGCGTCGCACCTGGTCCTGCGGCACGGCGAACATCCCGAACGGGTAGTTCTCGCGCAGATCCTGCTTCGTCGTGAAGGGGAACTTGGCCAGGTCGGCGAGCTCCTTGCAGTCGTCCGGGTGGACGCCGGCCTCGTCGAACTTCTTCGTGTACGCGGGCACGTTCGCGTAGGCGTGCCTGAGCGTCCACTGCAGACGGTCCAGCTGGAGGGCGGCCAGCTCGTCCGCGCCGATGTTCGCCTCGATCATGGTCAGTCCCGTTTCGCGGAGAGGACGCGGCTGCGGCCGCGGAATTCGGCGACGACCTCGGGCCCGCCGGGGGTTTCCCGGTGCACGGTGACGTCGTAGATGCCGTTGCGGCCGTAGCGGGTGCGCTCGGTGGCCGTGGCGACGAGGCGGTCGCCGAGCCGGCCGGCCGCGACGAAGGAGATTTCGGCGCCCGCGGCGACCGTCACCGGCCCGTGGGTGTTGCAGGCGCAGGCGAAGGCGGTGTCGGCCAGCAGGAAGACGTACCCGCCGTGGGCGATGTCGTGGCCGTTGACCATCGCGCCGGTGATCGTCATGGTCGCGACGGCCCGGCCGTCACCCGCTTCGACCAGCTCGATGCCCAGTGCGCGCGAGGCCTCGTCGGCGGCGAACATCGTGTGGGCGGCGTTGGTCATTCGTCCTCCGTCGGAATCAGGCCTGCGGCGCGGAGCGCCTCCGTTGAGGGTGGCGGTGGGGGCATCGGTGGACTTACCGAATGGACGGTCACCTGGCGTGTCGCTCAGTAAAGGCAGTGGCCCCGGCCGGTGTCAAGCGGCCGCCCCTTCCGATCGCCGGGCTCAGCGGCTACGATGCATTTACTGAACGTCCGGTAGGTAATTCGGTGGAGGTCGGGACCTGATGGCAGTGTTGCGCAGCTACGTCTCCGGGGAGTGGCACACGGCGGCGGGCGACGGCGTCCCTCTGCACGACGCCACCACGGGCGAGGAGGTCGCCCGGATCTCCTCCGACGGCGTCGACTTCGCCGGCGCGCTGGCGTACGGCCGCCGGGTCGGCGGCCCGGCGCTGCGCGAGCTGACGTTCCACCAGCGTGCGGCCCTGCTGAAGGCGCTCGCCTCGCACCTGCGTGAGCACCGCGAGGAGCTGTACGCACTCTCCGCGCGCACCGGCGCCACGCTGGGTGACTCGAAGTTCGACATCGACGGCGGCATCGGCGTCCTGTTCAGCTACGGCTCGAAGGGCAAGCGCGAGCTGCCGAACGACACCGTCTACGTCGAGGGCGCCGTCGAGCCGCTGAGCAAGGGCGGCACGTTCGTCGCGCAGCACATCGCGACCCCGTTGCGGGGCGTCGCCGTCCAGATCAACGCGTTCAACTTCCCGGTGTGGGGGCCGCTGGAGAAGTTCGCCCCGGCGTTCCTGGCCGGGGTGCCGAGCCTGGTCAAGCCGGCCAGCTCGACGGCGTACCTGACCGCGCGGCTCGTCGAGCTGATCATCGAGTCCGGGATCCTGCCGGAGGGATCGCTGCAGTTCGTCGCGGGCAGCGTCGGCGACCTCCTCGACCACGTGACCGCGCAGGACCTCGTGTCCTTCACCGGCTCGGCGTCCACCGCCCAGAAGCTGCGGGCGCACCCGGCGATCATCCGCAACGCCGTCCGGTTCACCGCCGAGGCCGACTCGCTGAACTGCTCGATCCTCGGCCCGGACGCCGTCAAGGGCACTACCGAGTTCGATCTGTTCGTCAAGCAGCTGACCTCGGAGATGACGGTCAAGGCGGGCCAGAAGTGCACCGCCATCCGCCGCGCGTTCGTCCCGGCTTCCCTGCTGGACGACGTCGCTTCCGCCGCGTCCGAGCGGCTGGCGAAGGTCACCGTCGGCAATCCGACGGCCGAGGGCGTCCGGATGGGCGCGCTGGCCAGCCTGGAGCAGCGCGAGGAGGTCCGGCGGTCGCTGAAGGCGCTGCTGGACGCCGGGAGCATCGTGTTCGGCGACCCCGAGAACGTCTCGGTGGTCGACGCCGACGCCGAGCGCGGCGCGTTCATCTCGCCGGTGCTGCTCAAGGCCGACCCGGAACGCTCCGAGCCGCACGAGGTCGAGGCGTTCGGCCCGGTCTCGACGCTCATGCCCTACACGTCCACCGAGCAGGTCGTCGACTTCGCCGCCCGCGGTGGCGGCAGCCTCGCCGGGTCGATCGTCAGCGCCGACAAGGAGTTCGTGCGCGAGGTCGTCCTCGGCGCGGCGCCGTTCCACGGCCGCCTGCTGGTGCTGGACGCCGAAGACGCGAAGGAGTCCACCGGCCACGGCTCGCCGATGCCGCAGCTGGTCCACGGCGGCCCCGGCCGGGCCGGCGGCGGCGAGGAGATGGGCGGCATCCGCGGAGTGCTGCACCACATGCAGCGCACGGCGGTCCAGGGTTCGCCGGCGGTCCTTTCGGCCGTGACCGGTCGCTGGGTGACCGGCGCGCCGCGCACCGAAGGCGACGTCCACCCGTTCCGGAAGTCCCTGGCCGAGTTGAAGATCGGCGACTCCGTCGTCGCCGGGCCGCGGACGGTCAGCCAGGAGGACATCGACCACTTCGCCGAGTTCACCGGCGACACGTTCTACGCCCACACCGACCCGGAAGCGGCCGCGGCGAACCCGCTGTTCGGCGGGATCGTCGCGCACGGCTACCTCGTCGTCTCGTTCGCGGCGGGGTTGTTCGTCTCGCCCGAGCCGGGCCCGGTGCTGGCCAACTACGGCCTGGAGAACCTGCGGTTCCTCACCCCGGTCAAGGTCGGCGACTCCCTCACGGTGACGCTCACCGCCAAGCAGATCACCCCGCGGATCGACCAGGAGTACGGCGAGGTCCGCTGGGACGCCGACGTCACCAACGCCGACGGCGAGTCCGTGGCCAAGTACGACGTCCTGACCCTCGTGTCGAAGGAGCAGCCGTGACCGCCACCTTGCCCGAGACCGGGCTCGAAGAGCTCTTCGAGCACACCATCGCGCGCGACCAGCGGATCGAGCCGCGCGACTGGGTGCCCGAGGGCTACCGCAAGACGATGATCCGGCAGATCGCGCAGCACGCGCACTCGGAGATCATCGGCATGCAGCCCGAGGGTAACTGGATCACGCGGGCGCCGTCGCTGCGGCGCAAGGCGATCCTGCTGGCCAAGGTGCAGGACGAAGCCGGTCACGGCCTTTACCTGTACTCGGCGGCGGCGACACTGGGCGCCGACCGCGCGGACCTGACCGACAAGCTGATCACCGGACGGCAGAAGTACTCGTCGATCTTCAACTACCCGACGCTGACCTTCGCCGACGTCGGCGTGATCGGCTGGCTGGTCGACGGCGCGGCGATCTGCAACCAGGTGCCGCTGTGCCGGTCGTCGTACGGGCCGTACGCGCGGGCCATGATCCGGATCTGCAAGGAAGAATCGTTCCACCAGCGGCAGGGCTTCGAGCTGCTGATGACGATGATGCGCGGGACGTCGCAGCAGCGTGAGATGGTCCAGGAGGCCGTGAACCGCTGGTGGTGGCCGTCGCTGATGATGTTCGGCCCGCCGGACGCGGACTCGCCGAACACCGCGCAGTCGATGGCGTGGAAGGTCAAGCGCCACACCAACGACGAGCTGCGGCAGCGCTTCGTCGACATGTCGGTGCCGCAGGCCGCCGCGCTCGGCGTCACGTTCCCGGACCCCGATCTCAAGTGGAACGCCGAGCGGGAGCACTACGACTTCGGCGCGGTGGACTGGGACGAGTTCAAGAACGTGTTGAAGGGCAACGGCCCGTGCAACGCCTCGCGCGTCGCGCACCGGCGCCGCGCGCATGAGGACGGCGCGTGGGTCCGCGAAGCCGCGGTCGCGCACGCGGCCAAGAACGAGGAGCGCAAGTGACCGACCTGACTGCCGAAGGCGGCCACGGCGCCGTCCCGCTGGAGGGCGTCCCCGCCGCGCCCGGCCCGGTCAAGCACGACTGGCCGCTGTACGAGGTGTTCGTCCGCGGCAAGCGCGGGCTGAACCACGTGCACGTCGGGTCGCTGCACGCGGCCGACGACCAGATGGCGCTGCACCACGCGCGTGACCTCTACACCCGCCGCAACGAGGGCGTGTCGATCTGGGTCGTGCGGGCTTCGGACATCACGGCGTCGTCACCGGACGAGAAGGACCCGTTCTTCGCGCCGAGCGGGGACAAGGTCTACCGGCACCCGACGTTCTACGACATCCCCGAGGAGGTGCCGCACATATGAGTTTCGACAACGTCTACGAGTCGCTGACCGAGGAGAACGACGCCCGCTGGGCGTTCGGCACCGGCTTCGAAGACCCGCTGTCCGGAGTGGACACGTCGGTTCCGTCCGGTGTGGACGGTGCTTCGCTGGCCGCCTACTGCCTGATGCTGGGCGACGACGCGCTGATCTTCTCCCACCGGCTGCAGGAGTGGTGCACCAACGCGCCCGAGCTGGAGGACGAGGTCGCGATCGCGAACATCGGTCTCGACCTGCTCGGCCAGGCGCGGCTGCTGCTCGCCCGCGCCGGCAAGGCCGACGGTTCGTCCCGCACGGAGGACTCGTTCGCGTTTCTCCGCGCGGAAAACGAGTTCCGCAACGTCCGGCTCGCGGAGCTGGGCGGCGGGCACTTCGGGCACCTGATCGCGCGGCTGTTCGTGTTCTCGACGTGGCGCCTCGCGTTGCTGCAGCGGCTGGTGTCGTCGGTGGACCCCGTGCTGGCGGCCATCGCGGACAAGGGCGTCAAAGAGGTCACCTACCACCGCGACTACGCGGCGCAGTGGCTGGTCCGCCTGGGCGATGGGACGCCGTTGTCGCACGAGCGGATGCAGGAAGGGCTCGACGCGGTGTGGCCGTACGTCGGGGAGCTGTTCCGCACGCACCCGGTCGAACTGGTGGACGCGGCGACGCTGCGGCCGGAGTTCGATGCGGTGCTGGACCAGGCTCTGGCGGCGGCGACCCTTTCTCGTCCGTCGGTCGGCGAGCTGGCCGGCGTGTCCGGGCGGACGGGCCGCGACGGCGTCCACACCGAGCAGATGGGGTTCCTGCTGGCGGAGCTGCAGAGCGTCGCCCGGGCGATGCCGGACGCGAAGTGGTGACGGCGGCGGCCGTCGCGGCGACGGTGACCGACCCCGAGCTGCCGATGCTGACCCTGGCGGACCTGGGCGTGCTGCGCTCGGTGTCCGAGTCGGCCGGCCGCGTCGTCGTGGCGATCACGCCGACGTACACGGGTTGCCCGGCCATGGACACCATGCGCGACGACCTGGAGCACGCGCTGTTTTCGGCGGGCTTCGCGGACGTCGAGATCCGGACGCAGCTGTCGCCGGCGTGGTCGTCGGACTGGATTTCGGCTTCGGGGCGCCAGAAACTGGCCTCGGCCGGAATCGCCCCACCGGGCGCGGCGCCGCGGCGATCGGGTCCGATCCCGCTGACGCTGTCGGCGCCGGTCTCGCGGGTTTCGTGCCCGCTGTGCGGGTCGCCGGACACCGAGGAGCAGTCCCGCTTCGGCGCGACGGCCTGCAAGGCGCTGCGGCGCTGCCGGTCGTGCGCCGAGCCGTTCGAGCACGTCAAGGAGATCTGAGGTGGCGTTTCATCCCCTGAAGGTCGCGGGCGTCACGCGGTTGTGCGACGACGCGGTCGCCGTGACGTTCGACGTGCCTGCTTCTCTTTCGGTGGAGTACGACTTCAAGCCGGGCCAGTCGCTGACCCTGCGGCGTTCGGTCGAAGGCCGTGACGAGCGCCGGTCGTATTCGATCTGCGCGGCGGCGGGCACGGCGCCCCGGGTGGGCGTCCGCCTGGTGCCGGACGGCCTGTTCTCGTCGTGGCTGGTGAACGACGTTCGCCCGGGCGACACGATCGAGGTGGCCACGCCGACCGGGTCGTTCACGCCGGACCTGGCGGCGGGCGGCCATCACGTCCTCATCGCGGCGGGTTCCGGCATCACGCCGGTGCTGTCGATCGTGTCGTCGCTGCTGGCGACGCCGGACGCGACGGTGACGGTCCTGTACGGCAACCGCCGCACGGACACGGTGATGTTCGCGGACGAGCTGGCGGACCTGAAGGACCGCGCCCCTTCGCGGCTGGAACTGATCCACGTGCTGTCGCGCGAGCCTCGTGAAGCGGAGCTGTTCACGGGACGCCTGGACGTGCCGAAGCTGCGTTCGCTGTTCTCCTCCCTGGTGCCGGTGTCCTCTGTGGACCATTGGTGGCTGTGCGGCCCGTTCGAGATGGTGACGGGCGCGCAGGAGCTGCTGACGTCCCTGGACGTGCCGCGCGCACGGATCCACCAGGAGCTGTTCTACGTGGACACGCCGCCGGAGCCGGTGACGCATCTCGACCCGGAGGTGGCGGGGGAGTCCTCGGAGGTCCGCGTGGTCCTGGACGGCCGCGCGTCGACGATGACGTTGCCGCGGACGTCGTCGGTGCTGGACGGGGCCCAGCGCTTCCGCCCGGACCTCCCGTTCGCCTGCAAGGGTGGGGTGTGCGGCACCTGCCGCGCCCGCGTGACGGACGGCAAGGTGGACCTGCGCCGCAACTTCGCCCTGGAAGAGGCCGAGGTGGAGGCCGGGTTTGTGCTGACGTGCCAGTCGTACCCGGTCTCGGCGGCGATCACCGTCGACTTCGACGCCTGATCAGCGGATCCTGTCGTCCAGATCGGACTCTTCGGCGTCCACGAAGCCCCAGCCGCGAGCCATGCGGGTCAGGGCTTTTGCCGCCCAGGCACGTCGCTGGTCGCGGGGGAGTCCGATCGGGGCGGTCATCGTCGCCGCGCCCTGCGAACCCGGCTGCCCGTCCGGGTTCCCGAACACCGACAAGTCGACCACGTCGAGGAGCCCGGGTGGATCGCCGGCGACCTCGTCGTTCAGCTTGATCTGCAGTTCGACCGTCGGCGGCGCCAGCAGGGCGGCGGTTTCCGGATCGGGCACGAGCGCGCGGGGCAGGACGAGGGTCGCGGCTTCCCACTCTGCCGTCCACAACTCCACGATTTGATGCGCCGAAATACTGAGATTCGGCACCACTTCACCTTCGACGACGGCGGCCAGCGCCGCCTGCCACGCCGCGAAGTTCACCTGGAACTCGACGGTCACGGTGATCGCCGACGACATGACGCCGGGGAGCATGATGCGTGCGACAGCGCGCACGCCCGCGCTCCCGTCGGCGGGATTCGCGAACGTTTGGTCGTAGCGAGCGTGACGCCCCGACTGGTGGGCGTTCGGCCCGCTCGCCCGTACCCACCGACGTGGGTTGCGCGGGTCTCCACGCCAGATGGACGCGGTCTGGGTCAGTTTGGTGAATTCGTTGAGCGGCAGCAGCACTTCGAGATGCTGACGGGTCCGCCCCGTGATCTCGAAATCGTCGTCCAGCGGCCAGGGGAGCGTGGCGATGGCGCGGATGGTCACGTCCGCGGGTTCCGCCACCCGCAGCCGGAAGGCCTCTCGGGCCTCCATGCTCAGCCGGGGCTTGGGTTGCCACCGCGCCGGCAGTGCGTCGGTGGAGCGGAACAGGACGCCCTCGCCCCACGCTCCGCCCGCGAGGTCGACCACACTTGCGGTGGCGTCGGTTCGCGCGACCGGCACGCCCGGCGCCGGAAAACCGGGCAACGTCGCAAGGTCGTCCCACACCGGGCCGGCCACGACCACAGCGGCCTGATCGGCGATGGCGCAGATCACCGCGTCGCTCTCGCCGGTCCCGGTGAAGTGCTGGACGAAAACCGGTCCGTCTTCGAAGACCTTGTCGGTCGGGCGGCCCAGGTGGTCCGCGCCGCCGGCTCGTCGAAACGCCTCCTCGAAAGCCCTTCTGGTCCGAAAATCGGCGCCCTCGCCAACCTGGATGCCGGGGGCGGCGAGTGCGTCGGGAGTCGTCATGGATCCGATGTTCCCGGCCTGTATCACGATTCCGCTGACGTTGCCGGTGACCACATTCCGGACACCGGAGGCGGGCGGCTGTTCTCGTGCTGCCGGAGCGGCCGGCGGTACCGGTCGCTCCGGCAGCACGGGTACCGCACCCAGCGGTGGCTGGGCGATCTCGGGTTGGTCGGTGAGCAGCCGCAGGAGGTGCTCCACGCCTTCGACGGTGAAGTCCCGGACCGTGTACACGGTCGAGCTGGCCGGAGACAGGAAGTCCGGCACACCGTCCACGCTCTGGCCGGGGAACACAACGGGAATGAACCGGTTCAGCGCGTGCTGGTCGGCGTAGAAAGCATCGCGGATCAGCCGGGCTTCCCACTGAACGCCGCGCCCCTGGTCCGGCCCGCTTCGGCCCTCGGCCCGTTCGCGGTACGCGCGTGAAGCGATCACGAGCACATAATCCGCTTCCCGGATCTGACGGCCCATCCACAGTGGCCAGTCCTGACGCTGCTGTGCCGCATCAAGATCGAGCTGGGCGTCGATGCCGCAGGAGCGCAGCAACTCCCAGAGCCTTCGCACTGACTGGCCGTGAGAAGGGTCGTCCGAATCCCATGCGTACGAGATGAACACGACGGGGGGCCGCGTCCGGTCTTCCTCGTCCGGCGCCGGGCTCTTCGACGGGGAGTGTGCGGCGGTCGGCTCACCGAGGCCGAAGTCCTGCCGAGCCACGTGTCCCCCTCTCCGCTTCGTTCAGGCGAGAGGCGAAGTTTACCGGCGTGAGGACGAGCGTCGGCCGGGACACCGCCCGCTTCTTGCCCGCGGGTCGGCTCAGAGGACGCGCCGACGGCGTCGGCGGCGCGGCCGGCGCTCGGGGCTTTCCGTCACCGCGTCCTCGGGTCGCCTTTCGTCGGCGACCACCGAGGCAGCAGCCGGGTCCGCCAATCCCAGCATCTCGGCGGCCAGCTGCTGCGAACTCGCGAACATCCCCGACGGCGCTTCGCCGGCCCGCCGCAGCGCCGCCGGGCGGAGGCGGTTGTACCCGCGGACCGTCACCGGCCTGCGTGGCCGCAGCTCGTACGCCTTCTCCTCCGCGAGCTCCGAAGCCAGCTCCCGGTCCACCAGGATCGTGCCCGGGCGGGCCACCGACGTCAGGCGGGCCGCCAGGTTGACCACCGATCCGTACACGTCGCCGAAGCGGGACAGGATCCGGCCCGAAGCCATGCCCGCGCGGACCGCCGGCAGGCTCTCGTCCGCCGAGGTGCGCTCGGTCAGCGCCAGGGCGATCTCCGCCGCGTCGATCGCCGAGTCGGCCACGAACAGGACTTCGTCGCCGATCATCTTCACCACGCGGCCGTGGTGCTCGGCGATCGTCTCCGCCGCGAGCAGCTCGAACGCGTCGAGGACGCGGCTCAGTTCTTCCTCGTCGATCTGGCGCGTCAGGCGCGTGTAGCCGACCATGTCGACGAACCCGACCACTTCGGTGCGCGCCTCGACGTTGTCGCCCGCCGCCGCGAACGCGCGTCCCGCGTACGCCGCCAGGTGCCGGCGCCAGACGAAGTTCTGCACCCGCTCGAGCTCCGGCAGCAGCCGGTCGACCAGGCGAGCCACCTGGCGCTCGCTGCGTCCGAGCTCCGGCTGCTCCTTGATCAGCTCCCAGAGCATGTCGACTTGCCACTCGGCCAGCCGCGACAGGTGCTGGCCGAGCGCGCGCGTCACCGACACCTCGATGCTCGGGTCGATCAGCCCCGACTGGACCAGCTGGTCCGCGGTGCGCATCGCCTCGACGTCCGCGTCGGTGAAGACGACCTCGTCGTCGCGCACCGTCGCGAAACCCAGCGCGCGCCAAAGCCGGCGTGACCGTTCTTCGGGCACGCCGGCTTTCGGCCACTTCGAGCCGCGTGTACTTCCGCCTGCCGCCGAGCAGGACGCGTTCGAGCCGCTGCTGGAGCTCGTCGCTCGAATCGGTCACGAGCTCAGGTCGTGTGGACGATCAGCACGTCCACGCCGGACTTGCGCGCCACCTCCGACGGCACCGAGCCCAGGATCCGGCCGGCGATCGTGTTCAGCCCGCGGTTGCCGACCACCAGCAGGTCGGCCTCGCGCTCGTGCACGACCTTGCGCAGCGAGTCGACCGGGTCGCCCTTGACCGCGACCGTGTCGATCTTCTCCGCGCCGGCGCGAACCGCCCGGTCGCGCGCCGACTGCAGGGTGTCCTCGGCCGGCGCCGAGCCGACGACTTGGTACGCCTCTTCGCCGAGGACGTCCTGAGCCTTGTCGACGTCGGTCTTGCTCGCCGGGTAGAACGCGCACGTGATGACGAGCGTCGCTCCCGCGTCGCCGGCCACCGCCGCCGCGCGGTCCACCGCCGCGAACGAGGACTCCGAGCCGTCCGTGCCCACCACCACGGTCCGATATGCCGCACCCATGCGCAAAACCTCCAGGTGATCCCGCGTGGGCAGGGACGATAGCCGGTCGGTACCGACCGCACCGGCTCGTCCGCGCCCGTGTCGGGTGGAAGGTTACTCGCCAGTCGCTTTCCGCGCTCCGCTCGGCCGCGGAGTCGGCTTCGGAGCCGGTTTGGGGGCTTGCTTGGGTGTCGGCTGCGGCTTCGGGACGTCGGACGCCTTGATCCGGATCGTCTCCTCGACGTCACTCACCGGCTTCGTCTTCCCGGTGTCGTCCGTCTTCAGGTCCTCGGCCTTGAGGTCGGTCGTGACGTCGGCGGGCACCTTGACCTCGTCGCCGAGGACGGTGTGCGCCTCGGCCAGCACCGCGCGCGCGGCGCGGACCTGCTCGGCCAGCCCGCCGCGCACCTTGCGCAGGCTGTCGACGCGCTCGTTGGCCTGGGTGATCCGCCGGTTCGACTCCTCGGTCGCCGTCGTCACGCGGCGCCGCGCCTCGTCGGCGGCCTCCGCGAGCCGGGCGTTCGCCTCGGTGATCGAGTCCTGGCGGCGCTTGTTCGCCTCCGCGACCGACTCCCGCTGACGGCGGTCGATGTCCGCCTTCGCCGTCTTCTCCTCTTCGACGATCTTCGCGCGGATGTCGGCGGCGTCCTGCGTCGCTTCCTGGACGCGGCGGGCGGCTTCGGCCTTGCTCGCCGCCTCCTGCTCGGCCAGCACGCGCATCGCCTCGGTGCGCCGCGCGGCCATCGCGATCTCGAAGTCTTCTTCGACCTTGGTGCGGCGATCCGACGACTCGGTGTCGAGCTTCGTGCGCTCGGCCTCGGCCTTGTCGGTGATCTCCTTGGCCTGGGAGCGGGCGTCCTCGAGCACCTTGCGGTGCTCCGCCTCCATCTCCTTGCGGCGCAGGTCGAGCTCGGTGAGCAGCTGCTCGTAGCGGGCGCGCATGGCGCTGGCGTCCGTCTCGGCCTTGGCCCGGATGTGCCCGGCCTCGGCTTCGGCGCGGGCGCGCGTGTCGGCGGATTCGTCCTGTGCGAGGCGCAGCATCCGCTGCAGCCGCTCGGACAGGCCTTCGACGCTCGTCGGCGGCTGGGCCAGCCGGTCGACTTGCCCGCGCAGGTCCGCGATCTCGCCGCGCGCGATCTCCAGCTGCCGGGCCAGGTCACCGGACTGCGCGATGGCCGCGTCCCGGTCGGCGGTGAGCATCTTCAGATCGGCGTCCAGCCGTTCGAGGTGCTCGTCGACCTGCGCTCGGCTGTACCCGCGCTTCGCCACGTCGAAGCCGGCTCCCAGCGGCACAAGCTCCCGTTCATCGCCAAGGCTCATGCGCCTACCGTAGTCGCAGCCCGGTCACGGAAGGGCGAGCACCCGTGCGGTGCGCCGAACGTGCCGTGTGATGCGGCGAAGGGATCTGGCCGGATCCGGTCGTATCCCGGTGGATTCCGACGCCGGGAGCGGAGCCGCCCCCGGCGTCGTCGTGATCAAGCTTCTCGATCAGGCGCGGCGATCAGGCGCCGTGATCAGGCGCCGCGGAAGGCGTTGATCGCTTCGATGTGCTTCGCGCGCTTCTCTTCGTCGCGGACGCCCAGGCCTTCCTCCGGAGCGAGGGCGAGCACGCCGACCTTGCCCTGGTGGGCGTTGCGGTGCACGTCCAGCGCGGCCTGCCCGGTGTCTTCGAGCGAGTACGTCTTCGACAGCGTCGGGTGGATCAGGCCCTTCGAGATCAGCCGGTTCGCCTCCCAGGACTCGCGGTAGTTCGCGAAGTGGGAGCCGATGATCCGCTTCAGGTTCATCCACAGGTAGCGGTTGTCGTACTGGTGCATGTACCCCGAGGTCGACGCGCACGTGACGATCGTGCCGCCCTTGCGAGCGGCGTAGACGGACGCGCCGAACGTTTCGCGGCCCGGGTGCTCGAACACGATGTCCGGGTCGTCACCGCCGGTCAGCTCGCGGATCTTCGCGCCGAAGCGCTGCCACTCCTTCGGGTCCTGCTCGGTCTCGGACTTCCAGAACTTGTAGTCCTCGGCGTTGCGGTCGATGATCAGCTCGGCGCCGAGCTTCCGGCAGATCGCGGCCTTCTCCGGGCTGGAGACGACGCACACCGGGATCGCGCCGCCGTTCAGCGCGTACTGCGTCGCGTAGGAGCCGAGACCGCCCGAGGCGCCCCAGATCAGGACGACGTCGCCCTGCTTCATGTCGGCGCCGTTGCGCGAGACCAGCTGGCGGTAGGCGGTGGAGTTGACCAGGCCGGGGGACGCGGCTTCCTCCCAGGTCAGGTGGTCCGGCTTCGGCATCAGCTGGTTGGCCTTGACCAGCGCGATCTCGGCGAGACCGCCGAAGTTCGTCTCGAAGCCCCAGATCCGCTGCTCGGTGTCGAGCATCGTGTCGTTGTGCCCGTCCGGGCTCTCGAGTTCGACGTTCAGGCAGTGCGCGACGACCTCGTCGCCCGGCTTCCAGTTGTGCACGCCGACGCCGGTGCGCAGCACGACGCCGGACAGGTCGGACCCGACCACGTGGTAGGGCAGGTCGTGCCGCTTGGCCAGCGGCGAGAGCTTCCCGTACTTCTTCAGGAACTTGAACGTGGGGATCGGCTCGAAGATCGACGTCCACACGGTGTTGTAGTTGATGGCGCTCGCCATCACGGCGACCAGCGCCTCGCCCGGGCCCAGCTCGGGCACGGGGACGTCGTCGACGTGCAGCGACTTGCGCGGGTCCTTGTCCCGGCTCTCGAGGCCCTCGAACATGTCGACCTCGTCGGCCCGCACGGTCACCCCGCGGTAGCTCTCGGGCACGGGCAGGGAGCCGACCGCGGCGGACTCGCCGTTCAGGATGGCTTGCTGGATCTCGCCGAGCTGCGTCATCGGTTCCTCCGCGGAGATGGGGGTCAACGGCGTTGGCGGCAGAAATTACTCGCCGGTAACTCGCGGACACAACTGTACGAGACGGACAGCACGATTACACGTCGAACTGTGACCGATCAGTCTTGACCGGCTGGCCAGTCAAGCGGATCATCGGCGGTGGGAACACCTACCCGACCAGCAGTTTCACCGACGGAGGTGAGCACGAATGAGTGAAGTCTCTACGCGCGCGTGGGCCCGGCCGCACGATTGGGCCGAGGTCGTCATCGGAGTCGTGGCCGCTCTTTCACCCCTTTGGCTGAGCACGGACTCGACCGCGATGTGGACGATGGTCGTCCTGGGCGCGTTGATCGCACTCGACGGCCTGGTGTCGCTGGCCATGCCGGGCATGGTCTACGGCGAAGGCATCCAGATCGCGCTCGGCGTGCTGTTCTTCATCGCGCCGTGGGTGATGGGGTACACCGAGTTCAACGGCGCTTCCTGGACGTCCTGGATCGCCGGGGTGCTGGTGGTCATCGCCGGCGCGGCAGCGATGCCGGTCGCGAGCGCCGCCCACCGCACGGCAGGTCAGCACTGACGGACCAGGAGGCACCCGCATGACCGAGGATTCGGCGAAGGAGCGCATTCTCTGCGCCGCCGAGGCGCTCTTCGCCGAGTCCGGCTTCGACGCCACCCCGACCTCTCGCATCGCCGAGCGGGCCGGGGTGCCGAAGGGGCTGGTGCACTACTACTTCCGGCACAAGGCAGACCTGCTCGCGGCGCTCGTCGAGCGGCTGCCCGACGAGCTCATCGAGCCGGCCGTGGTCGTCGTCCCCGGCGACCTCGTGGGCAGCCTGCGGCGGCTGGTCCGCGAACTCGACCACCGCTTCAGCCGGTCGCTCGGGCTCTCGCACCTGCTGTGGCGCGAGGCCGACACCCACCACGTCGTCCGCGACGCCCTCCACGAGCGCTTCCAGGTGCTGGTGCGCCAGGTCCGCACGGTGATCCTGGCGGCAACGGGCGGCGGCCTGCCGACGGCCGACGTCGACCGCGCGTCGGGCCTGCTGGCCCGAGCGGTCAGCCACCGGCACGCCACGGCCCGCCACTCGGACGACGACCTGCCCGCCGAGTTCGACGGCGAGCTGACGTTCATCGCCGACGCCCTGGTCTCGAAGACCGCGCCGGCGTAGCCCGTCGCCGGGGTCGTTCGTCCGCGGCTTTCGGCCCGGGCGGACGGCCCTGACGCGTCGGGGCGGCAAGGCGCGACGAGGTCACCCGCAGGCCGGCGGCGGATCGCGTCAGGCTTCGGCGGCGCCGCACCTGGCTCGCCGCTGACCCACCGACGGCGCCGGCCGGTTCGCTCCGCGCCCGCGGCGGACCCAGCGATGGCACTGGCCGGCTCGCCTCCGAGCCCGCCGCCGTCACCGCCGACCTCGCGCCCGCCGCGCCTCGACCCGAGGCCGCCCGCCTTTTGTCATGGGCGTGCGGTTGCTCCGAGCCGGAGTTGGTGCGCCGGAACGGGTTCGCCGTTCAGTGCGCCGCGCCGTCCTCGGCCGGCTCCACCAGCTCCACCAGGACACCGCCCGCGTCCTTCGGGTGGATGAAGTTCACCCGGCTGTTCGAGGTTCCGCGCTTCGCCGCCTCGTACAGCAGGCGCAGGCCCTGCTCACGCAGCGCGGCCGACGCCGCGTCCACATCGGACACCCGGTACGCCAGCTGCTGCAGCCCCGGGCCGCTCTTGGCCAGGAACTTGCCGATCGCCGAGTCGTCGCGCAGCGGGGCCAGCAGCTGGATCTGCGTCTCCGTACCGGCCGTGCCGGGCGCGCGCAGCATCGCCTCGCGTACCCCCTGCTCCTCGTTCACCTCCTCGTGCGCCACTTCCAGGCCGAAGTGCGCGCGGTGGAACTCGATGGCCGCGTCCAGGTCCGGGACCGCGATGCCGACGTGGTCGATGGCCGTCACGAACGGCCGCAGGGCGTCATTCATGGGGGCAGGATAGGGGGGCGCCCGCCCGGCGTTCCCCCAGAATCGTCGCGTGCCCCGCCTCACACTGGCTCCATCAAGAAGCCTGCCCTCCGGGTATGGTCGAAAAAACTGCCCATGCGCCGACGCTTGGAGGACGCCGTGTCCGGTTCCGTGATCCTGGGTGCCGCCCGTACGCCGATCGGGCGCTTGCTCGGATCCCTCAAGGACTTCACGGGGGCACAGCTGGGCGGGGTCGTGATCAAGGCGGCCCTCGAACGCGCCGGGGTCTCCCCGGACGCGGTGCAGTACACGATCATGGGCCAGGTGCTGACCGCCGGCGCCGGCCAGATCCCGGCTCGCCAGGCCGCGGTCGCCGCGGGCATCCCGATGAGCGTGCCCGCCCTGACGATCAACAAGGTCTGCCTCTCCGGCCTCGACGCCATCGCGCTCGCCGACCAGCTGATCCGCGCCGGCGAGTTCGACATCGTCGTCGCCGGCGGCCAGGAGTCGATGACCCAGGCGCCGCACCTGCTGCCCAAGTCCCGCTCCGGCTTCAAGTACGGCGACACCACGCTCGTCGACCACATGGCCTACGACGGTCTCTTCTGCGCCTTCGACCAGGTCGCCATGGGCGCCTCGACGGAGAAGTACAACTCCCGCTACGGGGTCACCCGCGAGCAGCAGGACGCGTTCTCCGCCCGCTCGCACCAGCGCGCGGCCGAGGCGATCAAGAACGGCTACTTCGCCGACGAGATCACGCCGGTCTCCATCCCGCAGCGCAAGGGCGACCCGGTGGTCTTCGACACCGACGAAGGCGTCCGCGCCGACACCACCGCCGAAGGCCTCGCCAAGCTGCGCCCCGCCTTCGCTTCCGACGGCACCATCACCGCGGGCTCGGCCTCGCAGATCTCCGACGGCGCCGCCGCGGTCGTCGTGGCCAGCAAGGCGAAGGCCGAGGAGCTCGGCCTCACACCGATCGCCGAGATCGGCGCGCACGGCGTCGTCGCCGGGCCGGACGCCAGCCTGCACGAGCAGCCGTCGAACGCCATCCTCGCCGCGCTGGCGAAGGCGAACCTCGGCGCCGACGCACTCGACCTCGTCGAGATCAACGAGGCCTTCGCCGCGGTCGGGCTCGTCTCCACCGAGAAGCTCGGTCTCGACCCGGAGAAGGTCAACGTCAACGGCGGGGCCATCGCCCTCGGCCACCCGATCGGCGCCTCCGGGGCACGGCTCGCCGTGCACCTGATCCACGAGCTGCGGCGCCGCGGTGGCGGGCTCGGCGCGGCCGCGCTGTGCGGTGGCGGCGGCCAGGGCGACGCCCTCCTGCTGCGGGTGCCGACCGCGTAAGTGGCCGGCGCACTCGACCTCGACGACCTGGTCGGCCGCGCGCGGGACGGGCAGCCCCGTGCCGTCGCGCGGCTGCTGTCGCTCGTCGAGGACGCCCATCCCCGCGTCGCCGAGATCGCGCGGGCGCTGACCCCGCACACCGGGCGGGCCCGGGTGGTCGGGCTCACCGGCCCACCCGGCGTCGGCAAGTCGACCTCGACGTCGGCGCTGCTCACCGCGTTGCGCGCGGAGGGCAAGCGGGTCGGGGTGCTCGCGATCGACCCGTCTTCGCCGTTTTCGGGCGGCGCGCTGCTCGGCGATCGGATCCGGATGACCGAGCACGCCACCGACCCCGGCGTGTTCATCCGCTCGATGGCCACGCGCGGGCACCTCGGCGGGCTGTCGTGGGCGACCCCGCAGGCGGTGCGCGTGCTCGACGCCGCCGGGTTCGACGTGGTGCTGATCGAGACCGTCGGCGTCGGACAGTCCGAAGTGGACGTCGTGAAGCTGGCCGACACCACGGTGGTGCTGCTCGCGCCCGGGATGGGCGACGGCATCCAGGCCGCGAAGGCCGGCGTGCTGGAGATCGCCGACGTCTTCGTCGTGAACAAGGCCGACCGCGAGGGCGCGGACGCGACGGTGCACGACCTCAAGCAGATGATTTCCCTGGCGCGCCGCGAAATCCGGGGCGCGAGCTGGCGCCAGCCGATCGTGCGGACGGTCGCGGCGAAGGGCGAGGGTGTGGCCGAGGTCGTGCGGGCGCTGGCCACGCACCACGACTGGCTCGTCGAGCACGGCGAGCTGGCCCGGCGCCGGGTCGCGCGGGCACGCGACGAGGTCGAGGCCATCGCGGTGCGCCGGTTGCGGGCCGAGCTGGCCGATCTGCGGGGCGGAGGACGCCTCGCCGGAGCGGCGGAGCGCGTGGTGGCGCGGGAGATCGATCCGTTCGCCGCCGCCGACGAGCTGATCGCGGACCTGCGGGGGTAACGCGGTCCGGATCGCCGACGCGAGCCGCGCGAGCAGAAACCGTGCCACAGCAACGGGTCTTCGCCGGAATTCCATGACGCCCTCCTTCGGGTGCGGCGGGGTTTGCCGCGTGATGACCATCGTGCGCCGGGGGTCCGACAGTTTCGGGGGTGCGGCGCTGACGTTCACCCATCCGCGTGACACGGGCGACTTTCGCCGGTTCTCGTTGTCGGTGCCGCGCCCTAGACTGCGGGACGCTCCGGAACCGGGCGATCACTGGGAGGGCGTGCAGGATGAAGAAGACACTCGTCACCGCGCTGGCGGCGGGCGCGTTGTTCGTGGCCGGCAACGGCGTCGCCACCGCGGCCGACGCGCCGCCGCCGAAGACGACGCACGGACCGTGCCAGTACACCGAGACGCCGGACGAACCGGCCGCGCGGCCGGTGCCGCTGCCACCCGACCCGCGGCACACGCCGAGCCACGGCAAGGTCGACGTCGCCGTCCCGACCAGCCAAGGCGCGCTTCCGCTGCGCCTCGACCGCGCGAAGGCGCCGTGCACCGTGCAGAGCTTCCTGCACCTGGCGCGGCACCGGTTCTACGACCACACGGTGTGCCACCGGCTCACCTCGTATCCGACGCTGAAGGTTTTGCAGTGTGGCGACCCGAGCGCGACCGGCGAGGGTGGGCCGGGCTACAAGTACAGGGACGAGCTGCCGGTGGACCTGCCGCCGTCGCCGACCGACCCGACCGGCGCGCGCAAGGTCTACGCGCGCGGGCTGCTGGCGATGGCCAACGCGGGGCCGGACACGAACGGCTCGCAGTTCTTCGTCGTGTACGGCGATTCCGCGCTGCGGCCGAACTACACGGTGTTCGGCACGGTCGGCGCCCAAGGGCTGAAGACCCTGGACCGAGTGGCCGCCGGCGGGATCCAGCCGACCGCGGACGACCCGGCCCCGGTCGACGGGACTCCGGTGCTGCGGACGGAACTGCTGCGCGTCCGGCCGGACTGCTGGTTCTGACGGCGACCGCGGGCCACCTCCTGGCTCGGGGGTGGCCCGCCCGGGGATCTCGCGTGATCAGAGGGGCATCACGTGTGATTGGGGAGGCATAACGCGTGATTGAAGGGGCATCACCCGTGATTGGGAGGTCGACTCGCGTGCTTGAAGGGTCGGCTCGCGTACCTGGAGGGTCGGTTCGCGTGATCGGGGACGGGACTCGCGTGATTCGAGCCGGAAGTCGTGTGATCGGGGGCGGAAGTCGGGGCGGGACTCGTCAAGCCGTGATTTCCCAGAGGGCCTCGATCAACGTCTGGGTGGCGCCGGCGAACGCGTGTTTCGGCGTTGCCGCGTAGCCGACTATCAAGCCTCCCGGGCGGTCGGCGTCCATCCAGTAGCCGTCCAGGCCCTCGATGCCGATCGCGCGGCGGTGGCAGGCCGCCAGGGCCGTTGCCTCCGATGGGCCGTCCGGCGGGAGGATCAGCAGCAGGTGCAGCCCGGCCGCGATGCCCTGTGGCCGCACCGAATCCGGCAGTGCCGCCATGAGGCGGGCGCGGCGGGAGCGGTACTCCGCGCGGCTGCGGCGGACGTGCTGGTTGTACGCACCCGAGTCGATCAGCTCGGCCAGGGCCAGCTGGTTCAGCACCGCCGGTCGCGAACCGCTGTCGGCCATGGCCGCGCGGACCGGCTCGACCAGCGTCCGCGGCAGTACCAGCCACGCCAGCCGCAGCGCCGGGGCCAGGGTCTTGCTCGCCGTTCCCGCGTAGACCACCCGCTCCGGCGCCAGCGCCTGCAGCGCGCCGACCTGCTGGCGGTCGAAGCGGAACTCGCCGTCGTAGTCGTCCTCCAGCACGAACGCGCCCGAGCGGGTCAGCTCGGCGCGGCGGTGCGGGGACAGCGTGACGCCGGTGGGGTACTGGTGCGCCGGGGTCACGACCACCGCCGGACTGTCCAAAGCGGACACGTCGAGCCCGTGCTCGTCCACCGGCACGCCGACGACCCGCTGACCCTGCGCCGCCGCGATCGAGCGGTACATCTCCAGCGACGGGTTCTCGAACGCCGTTTCGCGCACACCCAGCTCGGAAAGGGCCCGGGACACCACGGCGATGGCGTGCGAATACCCGTGGCACACCACGATCCGCTCCGGGTCCGCGACCACCCCGCGGGCCCGGGCGAGGTAGCCGGCGAGAGTGTCGCGAAGCTCGGGTGTGCCCAGCTCCGACCCGTAGCCGAACGCCGACGCCGGGGTCCGCAGCAGCGCCCGCCGGGTCGCGCTGATCCACGCCTGGCGGGGGAACGCCGTCAGGTCCGGGCGCCCCGGCCGCAGGTCCCAGCGCGGCGCCGGCTCGCGGGGCGCCTGCCGCGGCGCGGACTGGGGGAGCGAGCCCGCGGTCGCCACGCGGGTCGGCGCGCCCTGGGCCGTGCGCAGGTATCCCTCGGCGGCCAGGTCGGCGTACACCCGCGTGACCGTGCCGCGGGCGACGCCCAGGTCGTGCGCCAGGGAACGGGTCGAGGGCACCGCCGCGCCCGCCTGCCACCGGCCCTCGCGGATGGCCGCGCGGATCGCTTCCGCGAGGCCGCTCCGGCCGGTCGGAGGATCCCAGCCGAGGTGGACGTCGAGCCCGGAACTGGACCACGAATCCGTCATACGACTGGACCATACCCGTGGACCAGTTCGGACTAGCGTGGATGTCATGACGAAGCGAATCGGACTCGGGCGCGCGCCCGAGATCTACCAGGCGATGGCCAACCTGCAGGCCGAGGTGAACAAGGCCGCGGCGAACGCGGGCGTCGACCCGAAGCTGCTGGAACTGGTGAAGATGCGGGCCTCCCAGCTCAACGGCTGCGCGTACTGCCTCGACATGCACAGCCGCGACGCCCTGGAGCTGGGCGAGTCGGCCCGCCGGCTGTTCGTGCTCGACGGCTGGCGTGAGACCGACTTGTTCACCGAAGAGGAAGAGGCCGCCCTTGCCCTCACCGAGGCGATGACCAAGCTGTCCGCGACCCAGAGCGTGCCCGACGACGTCTACGAGCAGGCGACGAAGGTGCTGACCGAGGACCAGTACCGCGCGGTGGCGTGGGAGGTCATCGCGATCAACAGCTGGAACCGGATGGCCGTCACCAGCCACAGCCCGCTCCCGAAGCGCGACGCGTGACCGCCGCCGCGCTCAAGGCGCTGCACGTCCCCGGCAGGCCGCTGGTGCTGCCGAACGCGTGGGACGCCGACACCGCCCGGCTCGTCGAGGCCGCCGGGTTCCCGGTCGTGGCCACCAGCTCGGTCGCCGTGGCGTCCGCGCTCGGCTTCCCCGACGGCGAAAAGGCCCCGGCCGACGAGATGTTCGCCGCGGCGAAGCGCATCGCGAAGGCCGTGAGCGTCCCCGTCACCGTCGACGCCGAGTCGGGCTACGGCCTGTCCGGTGCCGAGCTGGCCGGCCGGCTGTTCGACGCCGGTGTCGTCGGCTGCAACTTCGAGGACACCGATCACGCCACCGGCGACGTGCGGCCGGTCGCCGAGCAGGCCGAGCGGATCGCCGCCCTCCGCGAGGCGGCGGGTGACGGCCTGGTGCTCAACGCCCGCGTCGACTCCTTCCGTGGCGTCGACCCGAAGGACCACCTGGTCGACGGCATCGCCCGGGCGCGGGCCTACCTCGAGGCGGGCGCCGACTGCGTCTACCCGATCCACCTGCGCACTCCCGAGGTGCTCGCGGCTTTCGTGCAGGGCGTCGGCGGCGCCGTCAACGCACCCGCGTGGCCGGGTAGCCCCGGTCTCGCCGGCCTCGCCGAACTGGGCGTGGCGAGGATTTCGCTCGGCGGCGGCCTCTGGCAGTACGCGCGGAAGCACCTCGAAGCGACCCTCGCGGGCGTCGCCGAGGGGAAGCTGCCCTACTGATGGCCGAAGGCCGCCGCGAGGGGATCGGGAACACCCTCGCGGCGGCCTTCGGGGTCGTGCCGCCCGTCGAAACGGTCCTTAGTGGACGACAGCCTTCTCGGCGCCCGCACCGGTCAGGGAGCGGACCTCCATCTCGGCGTACTTCTTCTCGTTGTGCTCCTTGGACAGGACCGTGCCCAGCCAGCCCAGGAAGAACGCAGCCGGGATCGAGACGAGGCCGGGGTTGCTCAGCGGGAACCAGGCGAAGTCCGCCGTCTTGATCATCGACGTGCTCTTGCCGGACACCGCTGGCGAGAACACGATCAGCACGATCGTGATGGCCAGGCCGCCGTAGATCGACCACAGCGCGCCCTGGGTGTTGAACCGCTTCCAGAACAGCGAGTAGAGGATCGTCGGCAGGTTCGCCGACGCCGCCACCGCGAAGGCCAGCGCCACGAGGAACGCGACGTTCTGCCCGTTGGCCAGGATGCCGCCGCCGATCGCCAGTGCGCCGATCACCACCGCGGTGATCCGGGCGACCTTGACCTCCGAGTCCGGCGACGTCTTGCCCCGCTTGACGACGTTCGCGTAGACGTCGTGCGCGAAGGACGCCGACGCCGTGATCGTCAGGCCGGCGACCACCGCGAGGATCGTGGCGAACGCGACTGCGGAGATCAGGCCCAGCAGCACCGGCCCGCCCAGTTCGAGCGCGAGCAGCGGGGCCGCGGAGTTGACCCCGCCCGGCGCCTTCTTGATCGCGTCCGGCCCGACCAGCGCACCGGCACCGTAGCCCAGCACCAGCGTGAACAGGTAGAACACGCCGATCAGCACGATCGCCCAGACCACCGAACGACGCGCGTCGCGGGCTGTCGGCACCGTGTAGAAGCGCATCAGGACGTGCGGCAGCCCCGCGGTGCCCAGCACCAGCGCGATACCGAGGGAGAAGAAGTCCAGCTTGGACGTCCCGGTGGCGCCGTACTGCTTGCCCGGGCCGAGCAGCGTCTCCCCGGCCTTGCCCGCCTTGTCGACGGCGGCCTGCAGCAGGCTGGAGAAGTTGAAGTTGTACTTGCCGAGCACCCACACGGTGATCACGAGCGCGCCGATGATCAGCAGTGCGGCCTTGATGATCTGCACCCAGGTGGTGCCCTTCATACCGCCGATCAGGACGTAGGCGATCATGATCACGCCGACCACGGCGATCACCAGTGCCTGCGCGCCACTGCCCGAGACGCCGAGCAGCAGCGCGACGAGACCGCCGGCCCCGGCCATCTGCGCGAGCAGGTAGAAGAACGACACGATCAGCGTCGACGTCGCGGCCGCGGCCCGCACCGGGCGCTGCTTCATGCGGAACGCGAGGACGTCGCCCATCGTGAACTTGCCGGTGTTGCGCAGCAGCTCCGCGACCAGCAGCAGCGCGACGAGCCACGCGACCAGGAAGCCGATGGAGTAGAGGAAGCCGTCGTAGCCGTTGATGGCGATCGCGCCGGCGATGCCGAGGAACGACGCCGCCGACAGGTAGTCACCCGAGATCGCGATGCCGTTCTGGGGACCGGTGAAGGCGCGCCCGGCGGCGTAGTAGTCCGACGCCGTCTTGGTGTTGCGGCTGGCCCGGAACACGATCACCAGCGTGATGAGTACGAACGCGGCGAAGATGAGGATGTTGAGGAGCGGGTTGCTGCCTTCCACACCCGCGGCGATGTTCGTCATGCCTGCTCCTTCTCGGATTCGCCTTCGATGTCCTCGCGGATCTTCTCCGCGACCGGGTCCAGCTTCCGGTTGGCGTACCGCACGTAGAGGCCGGTGATCACGAACGTCGAGACGAACTGCAGCAGGCCGAAGATCAGGCCGACGTTGATGTTGCCGAAGACCTTCGTGCTCATGAAGCCGTGCGCGTAGTCCGCGAGCAGGACGTACAGCAGGTACCAGAGGAGGAACACCGCCGTCATCGGGAAGACGAACCGGCGCAGGCGGCTGCGCAGCTCACGGAACTCGGTGCTTTCGTGCGCGCGTTCCCAGATGGTCTCTGACGTGTCCGGGGGCCCGCCGCCGGTGTCCGTCGTGCTCATCGCTGCTCCCTGCGACGTTGCGGAAAGTGACGTGCGACACCGTAGGGACGTGTGAGTCTCGCGTGAAGATTCAGCGGCTCAACAGCCGGGCCAGACGACGAACGGTTGACGAACGGTCACGCGGCCCCGTCGAACGGGGTTCGTCCAGGTGGAGGCGCAGCATCGCGGACGTCGCCCAGAGCGGTGGCCGGCCCCGGAGCGAGACCAGCGCCATTACGCCGAATGCCAGTGGTACCGACCAGGGTGCCGGTTGCTGCACCAAGATCGCCACCCAGCCGTGCAGCGCCGGGCCGGCGAGGGCGAACAGGATCGAGCCCGACGACGCGACGAGTCCCGTCAGGACGCCGGCGATGCCGCCGGCCGCGGTCAGCCGCGGCCACCAGATGCCGAGCACGAGCAGCGGGCAGAACGTCGACGCGGCCACGGTGAAGCCCCACGTGACGAGCACCCCCGCGTCGAGCTCGGCCGACCGCAGCGCCAGCAGCACCATGATCGCGGCGACGCCGAACACGGCGATCCGCAGCCGCCGCAGCCCGCCGGGCACGAGGTCGTGCGCGATCGCTCCGGACATCACCAGCAGCAGCCCGAGCGACGTCGCCAGGAACGCGGCGAACGCGCCCGCGGTCAGCAACGCCGTGAAGAGACCGCCGGCCCAGCCACTGTCCACTTGGTACGGCAGCGCGACGACCACGGTGTCCGTGGCGCCGGAGAGGTAGAGCCCCGGCACGAGGACGCGGCCGAGGACGCCGTAGACGCCGGGGAAGAGATAGAAGATCCCCAGTAGGGCCACCGTGATCGCGGCCGTGCGGCGGGCGGCGCGGCCATCCGGGCTGGTGTGGAAGCGCATGAGCACGTGCGGCAGGCCCATCGTGCCGAGCATGGTCGCGATGAGCACGGCCCACGTGCCGAGCAGCGGGTAGCCCTGGTCGCCGAGGTCGAGCAGCGGCCGCTGCCAGTCGGCGCCGCCGAGCGGGGCCCCGCCGCGGACCGCCGGGACCGCGGCGCCCGCGCCGAAGACGACCTCGTCCTGGCTGCGCGCGATGAATTCGCCGGGCGGCAGGGTTTCCACGACGCCGTTGCGCCGCACGGCGGTCGGCTCGCGGATCTCCATGGTGACTTCGACCTCGAACTTCACCGGCGTCTCGCGGGCGAAGTGGGTGAACTCGACCGGGTTCAGCGCGTCGGTCCGGTTGACCGCGCCCGCTTGGAGGACGAGCCAGATCGCCGGGATCAGGAACAGCAGCAGCTTCAGCACGAACTGGAACGCCTGCACGTACGTCGCCGCGCGCATGCCGCCCAAGGCGAGGGTGACGCTCACCGCGGCGCCGGCCAGCACGACGCCGACCCAGTACGGCGTGCCGCCCACCGCGGTGAGCACCAGGCCGGCGGTGCGGAACTGCGGGACGACGTAGATGGTGCCGATGACCAGGACGACCACCGCGGCCAGGCGGCGCAGCGCGGGGGAGTTGAGGCGCGCTTCGGCGAAGTCGGGGACGGTCAGCGCGCCCGAGCGCCGCATCGGCGCGGCGACGAGCACGAGCATCGCGATGTAGCCGGCAGTGAAGCCGACCGGGTACCAGAGCGCCCCGATGCCGTCCTTGACGACGAGCCCGGCGACGCCGAGGAAGGAGGCCGCGCTGAGGTATTCGCCGGAGACGGCGGCCGAGTTCACCAGCGGCGAGATCCGCCGGGACGCCACGAGGAAGTCCGACGTCGTGCGCATGGCGGCGACCCCGCGGACGCCGATGAGCAGCGTCACGAGCACGACGGGCGCGACGGCGAGCGCGACGCCCATCAGCCGGCTCCGCTCTCGAGCGCCCCAATGTGGCCTTGGTTGCGTTGAACGCACCGAAGGCCGCCTTGGGTGCGTTCAACGCACCGAAGGCCACATTGGGGCGCTGGGGGCCGGGCGGTCATTCGTCGTCCTCGAGGCGCTCGGCGCGGCGCAGCTGCCAGCGGGCCAGCAGGGCCATCGCCGGGTACGGGAGCACCGCGATCATCAACCAGGACACCGGAATCCCCAGCAGCCGCACGGTGTCCAGGCCGGGGAAGATCGCGAAGACGCCGGGGAGACCGAGCAGCAGGGCGAACATCAGGACGAGGGCGGGCACGCCGCGGCGGCGCTGGGCGCGGTACAACGCCGTCGCGCGCTGGGTGTCGCCCGCGGGGAGGCGCGGCTGACGCCAGCGGTGACGGGAGCGGCGCCGGGCGTGGGCGAGCCGGGTCTGCGGGCTGGTGACGGCGACCCGGCGGATCTTGCTCATCGCGAGCCCGGTCCGAGCTGACCTCGTTGAGCGGCTTCCAGCAGCCGGTCCCGCAGGTCGCGGGCGTGGCGACGGCTGACCGGGACGTCCCCGGCTTCGGTGTGGGCCAGCAGCCCGCCCGCCGAGTCACTCCGCAGCTCCAGCACCGCACCTACCGCCAGCAGGAACCCGCGGTGCACCCGGCTGAACCCGGTGCCCTCCCAGTACTCCTCGAGCCGCGAGATCGGCATCCGCACCAGGTGCACCCCGCCTCGCGTGTGCAGCCGGACGTAGTCGCCGTGGGCCTCCACGAACAGCACGTCGTCGCGGCGGACGTACCGCGTGCGCCCGCCGGACTCGACCGGCAAGGCCGCCATCGCGTCCGGGGTCGAGCGCGAAGACGGCGTCGCCATCCGCGAGACCTTGGCCAAAGCCGCGGACAGCCGTTCGGCTCGGACCGGCTTGAGCAGGTAGTCCACCGCGCCGATGCCGTACGCCGTCACCGCGTGCCCGTCGTGGGCCGTGACGAACACGATCACCGGCGGCTCGCTCAGCTTCGCCAGCAACCCGGCCAGCTCGAGCCCGTCGAGGCCCGGCATCGAGATGTCGAGGAACACCGCGTCGAACCTGTCGGCCTGAAGCAGCCTCAACGCCTTCAGCGCGTCGGCCGCGCCGACGACTTCGCCGACTTCGGGCGCTTCGCGCAGCATGCGGCACAGCTCGTCCAAGGCCGGCGCCAGGTCGTCGACGGCGAGCACCCTGAGCCCGGTCACGGCAGCACCCCCGGCTGGAACCGCGGCACCCGCACGACCACGCGGGTGCCCGCACCGACCTCGGTTTCCACGGTCAGCCCGTACCAGGCGCCGTAGACGTCCCGCAGCCGTCTGTCCACATTGGCCAGCCCGAGACCGGCGGGATCGTCGTCGCCGGTGCGCCCGGCCAGGATGTCCGCCGCGCGCTTCGGGTCCATGCCGACCCCGTCGTCCTCGACGAAGATCACGCAGTCGTTCCCTTCCGCCTGGCCGTGCACCTGGACCAGCCCGGTGCCCGACCGCGGCTCGATGCCGTGCCGGATCGCGTTCTCCACCAACGGTTCCAGCACGAGGTAGGGCACCGCGACGGCGAGGATCTCCGGCGCGACCCGCACCTGGACCCGCAGCCGTTCGCCGAGCACCGCGCGCTGCAGCGCCAGGTACGTCTCGATCGCGCGGAACTCCTCGGCGACCACTGTGTACTCGCCGTGCCGCGCGAGGCTGTAGCGGGTGTAGTCGGCGAAGTCGAGCATGAGGTCGCGGGCGCGGTCGGGGTCCGAGCGCACCAGCGACGCGATCACGGTCAGCGCGTTGTAAACGAAGTGCGGGGACATCTCCGCCCGCAGTGCCCGCAGTTCGGCCTGCGCCGCCTGTTCCGCCGACGCCTCGAGCCGCCCGCGTTCCAGAGCTTGCACGACCAGGTCCGCGGCCTGGGCCGCGACGGCGTCCCGGACGTCGCCGACGACCAGCAGCGCCCCGGCCAGCTCGTCGCGGACGTGCAGCGGCAGCACGAGGACGTCCGGCGCGGAGCCGGGTTCCTCGGTGTGGAGCACGCCGTCGAGGACCGTCGCGACGACCGCGTCCGGCCCCGGCCGCCCGGACCAGAGCAGCGAGCCGGACAGGTCGGTGAGGCCGAGGCCCGGGAAGCCGAACAGCCGGCGCAGGCCGTGCGCGGCCCGGCGCGCCCGGGTGCCGGCCAGGCCGTCGCGCAGGTCGTCGGTGATCCGGCGGGCGGCGGCGAGCACCGGCAGCGGGTCGGCGCGGGACGCCGGGCGCAGGTGCACGGTCATCGGGCCTCCCCTCGGCGGCGGTGTCCAGGGGACCAGATCCTACGGCTACCCCGGCTACTCGCGGTCGGACAGCACCTGGGCGTGGCGGCGGAAGCGGCGCCAGGTCCGGTAGTCGTCGAGCCCGGTGACCTCGGCGGGTTCCGGCACGCGCACCAGCAGGCTCGCGTCGGCCGGGTAGGGCCGGTCGGGCAGCGAGATCCAGCCCGTCGCGCGGGTCTCCTTCACCGCCACCCGCACCGGCCGGAACGTCGTCGGGTCGAGCCCTTCGCTGTGCCGGACGACCTCCTCGAAGAACCACGCCGACGTGATCAGCCCGAGCACGCCGGGCGACGCCTTGAGCGCCTCCTTCAGCGGCGCCGCGTCCAAGAGCCGGAACGCGTGGTTGATCGCCGGCGCGGTGACGCCGTGGTCGTCGTAGGCCACCTCACCCGCGTGCAGCGCCATCCGGAGCCGGATCCGGGCACCGGCGTGGTGGTTCAGGTTGTGCCGGTGCAGCGCCACGGCGAGCGCGTTGGGCAAGAATTCGACGAAGAGCCTCTTCGGGATCTGCGGCGGGGCGAGGACGAAGACGCCGTCACCGCAATCCTCGCTCCGGCAGGCCGTCCAGGGGACGCCCACGTCGTCGAACGCCCGGCAAAGCGCGCGGTACAGCCCGTCGCGCAGCGCCAAGCGGTGTGGTGTGGTCCTGCACCGATCGCCGTAACCCTCGACGTCCACGGCGAAGATCGTCCGGTGCACGGCCGATCGTTCGTAGTTCATCGCACCCTCCCTGCGATCATGCATGTGTAAATGCATGTGCAGATGAGTGTGACGGGGGGCACCCGTCCGTGGAACGGGCCGTGCGGTGAGCGGTTGCCCCACCGCGGTAACCGGCAGTGACCGATCATCGGCGGTGAAACCGCTGGTCAAGGCCCTGCGAGGGGTGCGCGCACCCCTCGCAGGGACCTGACGGACGAGATCAGCAGGATTGCTTGTAGAAGTACTGAGAGTTGGCGTCCATGTCCGCCTTGGTGATCGAGTGCAGCTCCGCGGTCAGGTTCCGCGTCACCGGCTTGCCCTCGATGGCCGCCACGGCCTGCTGGACGCCCTGGGTGCCGATCGAGGCCGGGTCCTGGGCGATCAGGGCCTGGTACTGGCCGCTCTTCAGGCCTTCGACCTCGGACGGGCTGGCGTCGAAGCCGATCAGGTTCACCGCGCCGACCTTGCCGGAGTTGCGGAGGCCGGTCGCCGCGCCTTCGCCGGTGTTGAGGTTGGTCGCGAAGACGCCGATGAGGTCCGGGTTGGCGGCCAGCGCCGCGGTCACCTTGGACGCGGCCTGGTCGGGCTCGTTCTGGGTGAACTGGATGCCGATGGACTTGAGGTTCGGGGTGTTCTTGAGCTCCTCCTCGAAGCCCTTCGCGCGCGCCGCCGTCGTCGACGTGCCGGCGATGGTGTCGAGCACCAGCACCGAGCCGGTCTTGCCGCCGGCCAGCTTGCCCATCGTCTGGGCGGCGAGCTTGCCGCCCTGGGCGTTGTCGGAGGAAATCGACGACGCCGCGACGCCCGTGTCCTTGAGCGCGGTGTCGACCTCGACGATCTTCGCACCGCGCGCCTTGACCTGCTGGATCGGCGCGAGCATCGCCGTGTCGTCGGTCGGCGCGATGAGCAGCGCGGCCGGCGGGTTCGTGCCGAGCGCGTTCACCAGCTGGGTCTGCAGCGGCGCGTCGAACTTCTGGGGCGCCTGCGTGGTCAGCTCGTAGCCGAGCTTCTTCGCCTCGGCCTCCGCGCCGCACTGCAGGGAGATGTAGAACGGCTCGGCCTGCACCCCCGGGATCAACGCGAGCTTCTTGGCGTTGGCCGAGTTGGCCTGGCTGGTGCCGCCGCCGGTGTCGCCCACCGTGCCGGAACCGCACGCGGTGAGCAGCGCGGCGGCGGACGCCAGCGCGCCGGCCGCGACGAGCGTCTTGGTCAAGTTCATCGAAAGCACCTCTTTGTACTCGGGAACTCAGCGGGAGTTGCGTTGACGGCGGCGGCGCTGGTCGAACCAGACCGCGGCGATGAGCACGGCGCCGACCGCGATCATCTGCCAGAAGTCCGGGACGCCGGTGATGTTGAACCCCTTCTTCAGCACGGCCGGGATGAACACGCCGATCACGGTGCCGAGCACCGAGCCGATGCCGCCGAAGAGGCTCGTCCCGCCCATCACCGTCGCCGCGATGGCGTTGAGGTTGTCGCTGGTGTGCCCGGTGATGGTGGTCGAGTTGTAGTAGGCCAGCGACAGGAACCCGGCGAGCCCGGCCAGGACGCCGGTCAGCGTGTAGACCTTCATCAGGTGCGCGGTGACGCCGATGCCCGCGCGCCGCGCGCCTTCGGCGTTCGAGCCGATGGCGAACGTGTAGCGGCCGAACTTCGTGGTGTGCAGCAGCCACGCGCCGACCAGCGTGATCACCACGGCGATCAGCACCAGGTTCGGGACGACGCCGAACGACGTGCCGTAGCCGAGCTCCTTGTTGAGCACCACCGGGACCGTGCGCACGTCGCTGCCGTTGTTGAGCAGCAGGGACGCGCCGAGCGCCGCGCCCATCGTGCCGAGCGTGACGATCAGCGGCGGGATGCCCGCGACGGCGATGAGGAAGCCGTTGATCAGGCCCCACACCGTCCCGGCGAGGATGGCGACGATCAGCCCGACGATGATCACGCCCCAGCCCGCGCCACCGGCGTTGCCGCCGGACATCGCCTCCATCGTCTTGCCGCCGACCATGCCGGCGAAGATGAGCACCGAGCCCACCGACAGGTCGATGCCGGACGTGATGATCACGAACGTCATGCCGACCGAGAGCACCAGCAGCACGGCCGTCTCGATGAGCAGCAGCTGGAAGTTGTACAGCGTCGGGAACGCGTCCGGCGCGAGCACGCTGAACACGATGATCAGCGCCACCAGCACCAGCGCGATCCAGAACGTGTTGGCGCCGACGAGGCGCTTGCCCAAGGGGCGCTTGCCGAAGCCTTGCTCGACCGTGGACTGGATCTCGGGCGCGCTCACGCCGCCTCCTCCTGCACGAGCGCGCCGGTCATCGCGGCGACGAGGTCCTCGAGCTTCGTGTCCGACCCGGTGAAGCGGGCGACGCGCTTGCCGAGCCGCAGCACCTCGACGCGGTCGGCGACCGACAGCACCTCGGGCATGTTGTGGCTGATCAGCACGACGGCGATACCCTTGTCGCGCACCTTCTTGATGACGTCGAGCACGCGCTCGCGCTGCACCACGCCCAAAGCCGCGGTCGGCTCGTCCATGAACACGACCTTCGACGCCCACACGACCGAACGCGCGACCGCGACGCTCTGGCGTTGCCCGCCCGACAGCGAGCCGATCGGGACGTCGGTGCTTTGCAGCGTCACGCCGAGGCGCTGGAACTCTTCGACGGCCTGTCGCCGCATCTCGGCCTTGTCGAGCATCCCGAGCTTGCCGAGGATGCCCTTGCGGTGGATTTCGCGGCCCAGGAACAGGTTCGCCGCCGGGTCCAGGTCCGGGGCGACGGCCAGGTCCTGGTACACGGTCTCGATGCCCATCCGCCGGGCCGTGGTCGGCGAGTCGAAGCGCGTCTCGGCGCCGTCGAGGAGGATCTTCCCCGATGTCGGCTGTTCCGCGCCCGAGAGGCACTTGACCAAAGTGGACTTGCCGGCGCCGTTGTCGCCGATCAGCGCCGTCACCTCGCCCGCGCGGGCCTGGAAAGCCGCTCCGCGCAAGGCTTCGACCGACCCGTAGTGCTTGGTCAGGTCGACCGCTTCCAGCAGGATTTCGCTCATCCGTGCCTCTCCTCCGGCGCCGGTGGCCGGCAGCGGATCACCGTCGCCGTGCCGGACAGCTCGGTCTGGCCGGCGTCGAACGGCACGACGTAGGTGTCGCCCTTCGCCAGCGCGTGCTCGCCGCCGTGCTCGGTGCGCAGGGTGCCTTCGCCGTCGAGGACGACGAGCACCGCGAACGACGGGTCGAGTGACAACGTTGTCGCCTCGTCCGTACGCAGTTGTTCGGCTCGGAAGAACCGCTCCGATCCGCCGGCCAGCAGGTCCACGGTGGACGCGCGGTCGCCCGCGGTGCGCTTGATGATCGTCTCCAGGCGCCCGGCGTCCCAGCCCGAGGTGTCGAGCGCCTCGATGGCGGTGTCGAAGCCGATCCCGAGGTGGCCCTTCTCCGGGGACGCGAGGAAGTCGCGCCACTCGATGGTGAGCGAGAAGTCCGTCGGCTGCTGCAGCTCGACGACGAACACGCCCTCGCCGATCGCGTGCGGCAGCCCGGCCGGGATGTAGACGGTGTCGCCGGCGGTCACCGGGACGCTGTTCAGCGCGCCCAGCATCGACGGCACGTCCTGCTCCCGCGTCCACTCGGACACGGTCGCCTTGGACAGCGTCTCCTTGAAACCGGGGTAGACGCGCGGGTCGTCGCCGTAGGTGCCGACCACGATCCACGCCTCGGTCTTGCCGAAGTGGGAGTCGAAGTGCTGCTTCGCGAAGGCGTCGTCCGGGTGGAAGTGCACGGGCAGCCGCTGGCCCGCGTCGAGCAGCTTGACCAGCAGGCCGGTCGACGTCCCGAGCGCCTCGACGTGCTTGGCGCCGAGCCAGCCGTTCGGGTTGGCGATGACGGCGTCGCGCAGCCAGTCGCCGCTCGGGAGCCGGGTCAGGCCGTTGGTGTCCTGGCCGAACATGGTGCTCACCGAGGCGACCCAATCCTCCGGGCCGAACTTCTTCTCCGGCGAGGCGCCGCGCAGCGCCGCGATGGCGTCGCCCCCGCGGTAGAACTGCGGCGGCTGGTTGGCCGGGAGCCGGATGGGTTCGAGGGTCACGGGGCGACCTCACCGGAACCGCGGGCGACGAGATGCACGGGCAGGACGACCTTTCTGGGCGGGGACTGATCTCCTTGGACGCGCGCGAAGAGCAGCTCGGCCGCGGCGTGGCCGAGGGCGCTGACGTCGTGCGCGACGACGGTGACCGGCGGGTCGAGCAGGTCCGCCAGCTCGAAGTCGTCGAAGCCGACCATCGCCGGGCGGTAGTCGGCGTGGGCGAGCGCGCGCAGCAGGTGCACGGCGACCCGGTTGTTGCCCGCGATCACCGCGGTGGCCGCGTCGGGGCCGTGCAGCAGCCGCTTGACCGCGTCGCCGATGCCTTCCTGCGTCGGCGTCCGCATGGAGACCAGGGACTCGTCGTAGGAGATCCCGTTGCGGACGCAGCCTTCGCGGAACCCGCGCAGGCGCTCGGCCGCGGTGAAGATGTCCGGGCTGTCGCCGAGGAACGCGATCCGCCGGTGGCCGTGCTTCGCCAGGTGGGTGACGGCCTCGATGGTGCCGCCGAGGTTGTCCACCAGCACGGTGTCGGCCACGATGTCGCCGGCCGGGCGGTCGATGAACACCACCGGCGTGCCCGCGCGCATCTCCGGTACCAGGTAGCCGTGCTGCAGGCCCGCCGGGACGACGAGGATGCCGTCCACCCGCCGTGCACAGAACTCCAGGACGAGCTCGCGCTCGCGGTCGGAGTTCTCCTCGGACGAGCCGGTGAGCACCTGGCGCCCGAACGACGTCGCGATGCGCTCGACCGCGCGGTTCAGCTCGGAATAGAAGGGGTTGCCGACGTCCTCGACGATCAGCCCGATGGTGCCGGTCGTCGACCCGCGGCGCAGGTTGCGCGCGCCCAGGTTGCGCCGGAACCCCAGCTGTTCGATGGCCGCCATGACCCGCTCGGCGGTGTCCGGGTGCACCGCCGGTTCGTCGTTGACCACGCGCGAGACGGTCTTGATGCTCACGCCCGCCAGCCGGGCCACGTCACTCATCGTGGCCCGCCTGCTCGCGGTGCGCGTGCTGCCGTCCCGGTCCCGGCCGGGGGGAGACAACGTTGTCATAGTGCACGGGATTGAACGCCACCCGCCGGTGGGTTGTCAACGCTCCACGCGCGAATTGTGCCGATTCGGCTACCGACGTCGTAGGACAGACGGCTGATCATGCTGTCCCGAAGTGGACAGGTCTTGACGCGGCCCTTGACTGTCTGGTGAGCCGCTGCCCAAGGTGGCCCGGTTCGACCGACTGCGCGACAAGGTTGTCATTTCGGTCGCGCTGACGACGTGAGAGGCGATGGCCATGGCGCGATTGCGCTTCAGAGCCGGTTTGACCTTTTTGGCATTGGCGGTGACGGCAGCGGTGGCTCCCGCTGTCCCCGCGACGGCAGCTCAGAACACCGATTTCGCGAAGTGGGTCAACCCCTTCGTGGGCACGCGGCCCGGCGGGGCCGACCACGGCACCGGGGGCGGTGCCGGCAACACGTTCCCGGGCGCGGTCGCACCGTTCGGGATGGTCCAGTGGAGTCCCGACACGGTGAAGTCCCAGCCCGGCGGGTACTTCTACGACGACAACGCCCTGACCGGATTCAGCCTTACGCACCTTTCGGGTGCGGGCTGTTCGACCTATCAGGACATCCCGTTCATCCCTTATGTCGGTGAAGTGACGACTTCGCCGGCCACCGACCCGGCGCACTACACGTCGAAGTTCTCGCACGCCAACGAACACGCGACCGCGGGCGCCTACGACGTCACCCTCGACAGCGGCGCGAAGGTCGAGCTGGCCGCGACCCAGCGCACCGGCTCCGCGCGGGTGACCTACCCGGCCGGCGCGTCCTCGACGTTGCTGGTCAACACGTCCGGCTCGGTCAACGGCACCGACGACGCGTCGATCACCATCGGCAAGGACACCATCAGCGGCTGGGCCACGAGCGGCCGCTTCTGCGGGGCGCAGAACAGCTACCGCGTGTACTTCTCCGCCAAGTTCGACACGCCGTTCGAGTCGATCGGCACCTGGAAGAACGGCGCCGTGACGCCGGGCAAGTCCGCCGAAACCGGCGGTGCCAAGGCGAAGGTCGCGCAGCCCAACGGCGTCGACGCCTCCATCGCGCGCCCGGCCAAGGCCAAGCAGCAGGACACCACCGTGTCCGGCCCGGGCAGCGGCGGGTACGTCAGCTTCGCCAACCTCAACGGCGCGCAGGTGAACGTCCAGGTCGGACTGTCCTTTGTGTCCGTCGACGGCGCGAAGGCCAATCTCAAGGCCGAGAACACGAAGAAGTCGTTCGACACGGTCGCCGCGGGTGCGCGCAAGGCGTGGAACGACCAGCTCGGCAAGATCGCCGTCTCCGGCGGCTCGGACGCCGACATGACGACGTTCTACACGTCGCTGTACCACTCGCTGATCCAGCCGAACGTATTCTCCGATGTGGACGGTCAGTACCCGGGCTTCGACGGGCGGATCCATAAGGCCGACAAGGGCCACGCGATGTACACGAACTTCTCGGGCTGGGACATCTACCGCTCGGAGGTCCCGCTCCTGGCGACGATCGATCCGAAGGAGACGTCGGACATCGTCCGGTCGATGATGGCCTACGCCGAGCAGGGCGGTTCGTGGGACCGCTGGACGGTGGCCAACGACTACACGGGCGTGATGAACGGCGACCCGTACCACATCATCGTGTCCAGCGCGTACGCGTTCGGCGCGCGTGACTTCGACGCCCAGAAGGCGTTGCTGCTCATGATCAAGGGCGCCACCCAGCCGACGCAGGGCTACACCGAGCGGCCGGGCCTGGACGACTACCAGAAGCTGGGTTACGTGCCGGGTGCCGGCGCGGACACGCTCGAGTACACCAGCGCCGACTTCTCCATCGCCGAGTTCGCGAAGCGGCTGGGCGACAGCGCGACGTACACGACGTTCATGAAGCGCGCGCAGAACTGGCAGAACCTCTACAACCCGGGTACCGGGCACCTGCAGCCGCGCAACGCGGACGGCTCGTTCGCCGGCACCTACGACCCGGCCAGTTCGCAGGGCTGGGTCGAGGGCAACGGCGCGCAGTACGAGTGGATGGTGCCCTACGACCTCGGCGGCGTCGTGACGGCGTTCGGCGGGAACACCGCGACGCAGTCCCGGCTGGACACCTTCTTCACCCAGCTGAACGCGGGCACGCAGGAGCCGTACGCCTTCATGGGCAACGAGCCGAACTCCAACGCGCCGTACGTCTACTCGTATGCGGGCGCCCCGGCCAAGACCCAGTCGATCGTGCGCCGCTCGATGGACGAGCTGTACAACCCGAATCCCGAAGGCCTGATCGGCAACGACGACCTCGGCCAGATGTCGGCCTGGTACGTCTGGTCGGCGCTCGGCATCTACCCGGAGATCCCGGGCCGCGCCGAGACGCTGCTCGTCACCCCGCGCTTCGAGCACGCCGTGCTCACCACCGGCGCGGGCAAGAAGATCACCATCAACGCGCCGGGCACCGGTGACTACGTGGGCAGCCTGAAGGTCAACGGTGGCGCGGCTTCGAAAGCGTGGCTGCCGGAGGCGCTCATCTCCGGTGGCGGCAAGCTCGACTACACCCGCTCCGCCACGGCGACCGCGTGGGGCAGCGCTCCGGCCGACGCGCCGCCGTCGTTCCGCGAGCAGGAGAAGCCCAGCCTGTCCTTTGTGGACCCGGCTCGCGCGGTGACACCCGCGGGGTCGACGTCTTCGGCGTCGGTCGGGGTCCAGGACCTCTCCGGCACCGCCCGGACCTGGACCTACGCCGCGGGCAGCGTCGACGGGGTCACGCTGACCCCGGCGTCGGGCAGCATCGCCGTCCCGGCCGGTGGCAAGGCGCACGCCGACCTGACGGTTTCGGTGCCGGCGGGGCTGGCCGACGGTGCCCGCCGCATCCCGGTGACGTTCTCGTCGCCGGGCGTCGCCTCGACGCAAGCGGTGCTGACGGTGCTCGTGGCGCAGCCGAACAGCTGGCTCGCCACGGTCGACAACGCCGGCATCTCGCCGGACTCCGACTCGTCGGCGGCCAACTTCGACGGCGGCGGCTGGAGTTACTCGGCCGACGCGCTGGCCGCGGCCGGCGCGACCCCGGGCGGCACGGTGACCAGTGACGGCATCAAGTTCACCTGGCCGTCGTTCCCGGTCGGCGACCCCGACAACGCGGTCGCCAACGGCCAGACGGTGAACGTGACGGGCTCCGGACGGCTCGCGCTGCTCGGCTCGGCGTCCAACGGCAACGCGTCCGGCACGCTGACGATCACCTACACCGACGGCAGCACGTCCACCGCGACCATCGGGTTCTCCGACTGGACCCTCGGTGGCGGCGGCGCGCAGCCGTCGTTCGGCAACCGGATCGTGCTGTCCACGCCGTACCGCAACGCTTCGGGCAGCGACCCGCAGCAAATCCGCACCATGGTGTTCGGCACCAACCCGATCACCCTCGACACGGGCAAGACGGTAGCGAGCGTGACGCTGCCGTCCAACGTCAGCGGCGGCGCGCTCCACGTGTTCGCCATCGCCGTCGGCCAGTAAATGATTGTTCGTGAAGGCCACCTTGAGGAACTACAAGTTCCTCAAGGTGGCCTTCACGGCTTTTGGCCTAAGGAGGAAGCTCAGTGAAGAGCAAGGTTTTGGCGGGCGCGGTGGCGCTCGCCGTGGTGGCGACGGGGGTGAGTCCCGTCGTCGCGGAAGCGGCCGGCGGGGACGCCCTGGACGCCGTCAACACGTTCATCGGCACGCAGGACGAGGGCAACACGTTCCCCGGCGCCTCGGCGCCCTTCGGGATGACGCAGGTCAGCCCGATCACCTCGCACTACGCCGGCTACCGCTACACCGACACCGCGATTCGCGGCTTCGGGCACTTCTTCCTCTCCGGCGCGGGCTGCTGGGAGCAGGGCGGCCTCGTCTCGACGCTGCCGACGACCGGCGAGATCGGCCCCGGCAAGGCGTTCGACACGACCAAGCCCGCCACTTTCGACCAGACGAAGTACGCGGCGCCGTTCACCCACGACGGCGAGGTCGGCAAGCCCGGCTACTACAAGGTCCACCTGACCGGCTACGGCGGCGTCGACGTCGAGACGACCGCGGCGACCCGCGCGGGTGTCGAGCGGTACACCTTCACCAAACCCGGTGACGCCAACGTCTTCGTCAACGTCGGGCAGGCCAACGACAAGGAACCGGTGACGGGCAGCAGCATCCGCGTCGTCGACGACCGGACCGTCGAAGGAACCGTGGAGTCGCAGGCGTTCTGCGGCGGCAAGGCCTACACGACGTACTTCACGACGAAGTTCGACAAGCCCTTCAAGTCCTCGGGCACGTGGTCCCCGACCGGCGGCACGCCCGGGTCCCGCGAGTCGGCCGGCGGCGCGGGCCTGCGTGGCGCGTGGCTGACCTTCGCTGGTGGTGGCCAGGTCACGGCGACCACCGCGATCTCCCAGGTGGACGCGCAAGGCGCGCGGGTCAACCTGGCCTCGGAGCACATCCGGTCGTTCGACGCGGCGAAGGCGGATATTCAGCGCACCTGGCGTAAGGAATTGTCCACTGTGGACATCAAGGGCGGTTCGACCGACGACCGCACGGTGTTCTACACCTCGCTCTACCACGCGCTGCTGCAGCCGCTGACCGCGAACGACGCGGACGGGCGGTACTACGGCTTCGACAAGAAGATCCACCGCGCGGTCGGCTGGACGTACTACGAATTCTTCTCGCTGTGGGACACCTACCGCACGCAGAACCAGCTCCTCGCCCTGCTGCGGCCCAGCCGCGCGAAGGACATCGCCAAGAGCGTCCTGGCCATCCACGACCAGGGTGGGTGGCTGCCGCGGTGGGCGTACGCCAGCCAGGAGACGAACACGATGACCGGCGACCCGGTCACGCCGTTCCTCGTGGACCTCTGGCGGTTCGGCGCCCTGTCGGGCAACGAGATGCGCGCCTACCAGGCGTTGCTGCAGAACTCGACGCAGATCCCGCCCGCGTCGTCGCCGTTCCAGGGCCGCTCCGGCAACGCGAGCTACCAGCAGGACGGGTTCGTCCAGTACGACCCGAACTTCCCGAAGAAAGGCCAGGACACCGACCCGAACCACGGCGCTTCGGCCACTCTGGAGTACGCGCTCGGTGACTGTTCGCTGTCGGTCATGGCCGCGGCGCTCGGCAAGAAGGACGACGCGGCGGCGTTGAAGGAGAAGGGCCGGACCTACCGGACGCTGTGGGACGAAACGCAGACCGACCGCGGTTTCACCGGCTTCTTCCGGCCGAAAGTCGCCGGCGGCGACTGGTTCAGCCCCGCCGACAAGCCGTACAGCCCGCAGAGCCAGGACGGCTTCCACGAGGGCACGGCCTGGCAGTACCAGTGGCTGGTCCAGCAGGACATCCCCGGCCTCGAGCAGCGGATGGGCGGCCCGGCGGCCACCGGCAAGCGGCTCGACGACTTCTTCGCCTACGACGAACTGGTGAAGAACCCGGCGACGGCCGTCCGCGAGAACTGGGTCGTCGGCCCGTACGACTACTACGACCAGTTCCGCTACAACCCGAACAACGAGCCGGACCTGCACTCGCCGTGGATGTACGCGCTCACCGGCCAGCCGGCGAAGACGTCGGCGGTCGTGCGGTCGGCGCACACGCTGTTCACCAACGCGCCCAACGGCGTCACCGGGAACGACGACCTCGGCACCATGTCGGCCTGGTACGTCTTCAGTGCTCTCGGTCTCTATCCCGCTGTCCCAGGGACTGGGAACTTCGTGCTGAACACGCCGCGGTTCGCGAAGTCCGTGGTGCACCTGGAGAACGGGCGCGACATCACGATCAAGGCGCCGGGCGCGGACGGCTCGAAGCTGCAGTACGTCTCGGGCCTCGAGGTCGGCTCGAAGCCGAGTGACCGCGTGTACGTCAATGTGGACCAGCTGAAGCGGGGCACCACGCTCGACTTCGGCATCACGGAGGACGCGGCGGCGGCGACGTGGGCGACGTCACCGTCGTCGGCACCGGTTTCGCCCTGCGCGGAGTAGACGTCGGACGCTCGCGGCCGTGGTCCAGACCACAGTGGACCACGGCCGTGAGCATCGTCACGGGCCCCGGTGTTCCGGTGAGGGCCGTCACGCCTCACACTGGTCTCAGCACGTCCGACAGCGCCGTTGACGTCCACAGGCAGTCCGCCTTGGACGGTGCGTCGGGCGTTTTTCGTGCCCGTACCACAGTGGTGAGACCCCACAGGAGGAAGAAGTGTCCAGCAAGGCCGCTCTAGTTTTCCGCGTGGCCGCAGTTGCCGAAGCCCTGTCCTGGGCGGCGCTGCTTGTCGGGATGTTCCTCAAGTACGTCGTGCACTCCTCCGGTGAGGGCGGCGTGCCCGTCATCGGCATGGTGCACGGCGTGATCTTCGTCCTCTACGTGGTCGTCTCCCTGTCCGTGGCGAAGCCGCTCGGCTGGCGCCCGAAGACGCTGGTCCTCGCCCTGCTCGCGAGCATCCCGCCGCTGTTCACGTGGCTGTTCGAGAAGTGGGCGCTGCGCAACGGCAAGCTCGACGGCCCGCAGCGGCTGACCCACGGCGGTGTCGGCCTGTTCCGGATCCAGGAGCCGGTCGCCGTCTGATCCCAGCATCCGAGAAAGGGCCCGCGTCGACGACGCGGGCCCTTTCTCGTATCGGACCGCCTACTCGGTGAAGTCGCCGGTGGCCCGGCGCACCTTCGTCAACAGGTCGGTCAGCTGCTCGGTCTGCCGTTCGGTCAGGCCGCTCAACCCGAAGTCGATCTCGGTGACCGCGGCGGTCGCGGACTCGCGGCGCTTGCGGCCTTCCTCGGTGATCTCGATGAGTGTCGTGCGCCGGTCGGTCGGGTGCGGGACGCGCTTGACGAGCCCGTCGCGCTCCAGCCGGTCGACTATGTTGGTGACACTGGTGGGGTGCAGCTGGAGCCGCTCGCCCATCACCCGCATCGGCAGGCTGGCGCTGCGGGCGAAGGTGAGCAGCACCAGCGCTTCGTATCGGGCGAAGGTCAGGCCGTGCGGCTTGAGCGCGCCGTCCACCGCGGACTGGATGATCTGCTGGACCCGCATCACGCCGGTGACCGCGGCCATGGTGCCGGAGGGCCCGATCCGGGCCTCCCAGAGCTGTGCCGCGCGGGCGATCGGGTCGAACGGCAGCGGACGGTTCATGACACGCGAAGTTACCAGCGGGTACCGGCGGGTGTCGCCCGACCGGCGGAAAGAACACCGAAGAAGGGACTTCCAACATGATCGTCGCGTTCAGCGTGAGCCCGTCCGGCGGGGAGCCCGACGGCGGGGTCAGCGAGGCCGTCGCGCGGGCGGTGAAGGTGGTCCGCGAGTCCGGGCTGCCCAACTCGACCAACGCGATGTTCACCAACATCGAGGGCGAGTGGGACGAAGTGATGGACGTCGTGAAGCGGGCGGTCGAGGCCGCGGGGGAGGGCTCGGCGCGGGTCGGCCTGGTCCTGAAGGCCGACATCCGGCCCGGCTTCTCCGACCAGCTCGAGGCCAAGGTGGACCGCATCGAAGCCCACCTCCGCGACGCCTGACCCAGTTCTCGCTGGGGTCAGGGGAGCGGCGGGGTGAAGGCGACCGTCCAGCGGCCGTCTTCACTCGTCACGTTCAGCGGATAGCTGAACGGCCTGCCGTCGCCGAGGGCGCCCGTGACCGTCGCGCGGACCGGGGCCGCCGCGTCCGGGCCCAGCTCCACGCGCACGTCGTGGACGCCGTGGTCCGCCAGCACCGTGACGTAGTCCTTCGCGAAGTCGTCGCCGCCGGAACCCGGGTAGTCGAGCAGGCCGGCGAACGCGTCGGCGTCGTGCCCGGAGAGTGCCGCGGAAAGACGGTCGCGCAGCTCGCCGGGGGAGCCGGCGCCCGGGTCCGGTTCCTGCACGATGAGCAGCGTCACCGCGCCGATCCAGACGACGGCGGCCGCGATCGACAGGCCCACCTTCACGTCACGCCGGATGTGCACCGGCCGAGCCTGCCCCACGCGGCGCCGTCCTGCCAAGCGGACCGGCCGGGCACCCGGTGAAACTCCGCAGGCGGGCGTGCCAGGATGGAACCCGTGACACAACCACGCGGATCTGCAGCGAAGTCAGCGGCCCTGTCCGCCGCCCTCTCCGGCGCGGTCGACCTGTCCGCGCTCAAGGCCCGCGCCGAATCGGCGCAGAGGCAGCCGGCCCCGCCCGCGAGCGGTCCCGGCCCGGCGGGTGACGCACCCCCGCCCGCCCCGTCGTCCGGCGCCGTGATCGACGTCACCGAGGCCACTTTCCAGGCCGAGGTCGTGGAGCGGTCCCTGCACCAGCTGGTGATCGTCGACCTGTGGGCCGAGTGGTGCGGACCGTGCAAGCAGCTGTCCCCGGTGCTGGAGCGGATGGCCGCCGAGTCCGGTGGCGCCTGGGTCGTGGCGAAGGTCGACGTCGACGCGAACCCGCGCATCGCGCAGCTGTTCGGCGCGCAGTCCATCCCGACGATCGTCGCCATCGGCGGCGGCCAGCCGGTCGACGCCTTCTCCGGCGCGCTGCCCGAGCCCGAGATCCGCAAGTGGATCAACGCGCTGCTCGACGCCCTGCGCGACAAGCTCCCGGCGATCGCCGAGGCCGAGGCCAACGGCGGTGGCCCGGTCGAGGAACCCGAGGACCCGCGCTTCACCGAGGCGGAGGAGGCCTTCGAGCGGGGCGACTTCGCCGCCGCGCAGGCCGCGTACGAGCGCATCCTCGACGTCGAACCGGCGAACGAGCTGGCGAAGAACGCCCTGGCCCAGGTCAAGTTCACCGCCCGCGCGGAGAGCGCCGACCCGGAGGCGCGCGCGAAGGCCGACGCCGACCCGTCCGACCTGGCGGCCCAGCTCGACGCGGCCGACCTCGAGATCGCGGAGAACAACGTCGAGGCGGGCTTCAAGCGCCTGATCGACACGGTCCGCCGCACCGCGGGCGACGACCGCAACAAGGTCCGCGAGCACCTGGTGGCGTTGTTCGACCTCTTCGACCCGGCCGACGACCGCGTCATGAAGGCCCGCCGCGACCTGGCTTCCGCCCTGTTCTAAAGCCATGAAGGCACCCTCATGGCTCTAAGCCGTGAGGGTGCCTTCATGACCTCAGGTCAGGCGTACTGCTTCGAGCAGACCGAAGACCCCTCGAGGTACCCGCGCCGCAGTGACTCGACGCGGTCGAAGCCGCTGTCCGGGCGCTTCCCGTTGACGTCCGCCGACACCAGGCTCTCCGGCTGCAGCAGGTCCGCGATCGCCTCGTCGAGGTCGCCCGCCGAGAGCCGCAGGTCGCCCGGCCGGTTCGTGAACGCCGCCCACGCGCCCACCAGGCAGGCCGTGCGCAGCCCCGCGTTCGCGTTGTCGATCGACGCGCCGACACCCTTCTGGATGCCCAGCGCGTACCGCGAAGCGACCTCCGAGAACGCGGCGAAGTCGCCCATGCCGCCCGGGTCCTCGCCCTTCATCTCCGCGTCGCGGTCGATCGGCTGCGCCAGCTGCGACAGCTTCGCCAGGTCGATGCTCACCGTGTTGTCGGCCGGGCAGTACGACGCCGGCGGCGTGGTCTGGCAGCTGCCGCCGTCGGCGATCTCCGGCGCGGCCACCCCGGCGCCCTTGAACGCCTCGTCGAGGCTCTTCTTCAGCAGCTCGACGGCCGAGTCGGTGAACTTCGCGTCGCCCTTGCCGGTGTCGCCCTTGTCGAACGGGCGCTCGGTGAGGCGGGCCTTGACGTTCTCGGTGTTCATCGCCGCGCACTCCTTCGGGCCCTTCTCGAACCCGGTCTGGAACGCGAAGGTGCGGTCGAACGCCGTGCCGTGCGCGCCGCGGTCGGCGCCGCTGGTGCCCGCCTGGTCGCGGATCAGGAACATCGCCGCCATGACCTGGTTCAGGCCTTCGGACGTCGACACCTGGTAGTACTTGCTCTTGTTCTCGGCGACCCAGCGGAAGTAGCCGCCGGCGAAGCAGTCGGCCTGCTGCTCCTTCACGACGGTCGGGGTGCTCTTGGTCATGTTGGCCTTGTCGCCGAGCCGGTACTGGACGGCGTGGCCGAACTCGTGGGCCAGCACGACGACCACGGACATCGGCCCGAACCGCTGGCGCAGCATCGGCAGCAGCACCCCGCGGTCCCACGCCACCGAGTCGTCGACCGAGCAGTAGAACGCGTTCACGAGCTTCTTGACGCTGCCGCAGCCGGTCTTCTCGGTGTCGGTCTGCGAGTCGTAGGACAGCAGCGACTTCACCGGTTCGAACTGCTCCCCGAAGTCGGCCGGCAGCCGCTCGTTCCAGTACGTCTGGACGTCGTCGATCGCGGCGGTGGCGAGCTTGTCGTCCTCGCCGCCGTCGGCGTTCTTGACGTCGATGGTCGGTGTGGGCGCGTCCGGCTTGAGGCCGCTCTCGAAGTGCGTCACCGGCAGCCCGGCGACGGACCCGGCGCCGGTGTCCTTGCCGGGGTCGCCCGTGGCGCCACCCTTGCTGTCGCACCCGCTCACGGCCACCGCCGCGACGGCGAGCAACGCGACCAGCGCGCGCCGTCCTCCCCCTGGGATCATCTGTCCACTCGCTCTCGTGCCCACCCGGTACCCGACGGGCAGGACCCTACCCAGGGCATACGCGGAGCGTGCACGTTATCCCCGAACTACTCCCTGCGCAGGCGGGGCCGCGGCCCGATATCGTCGCTTCCCATGCGTGCAGTCCGCCGGTTCACCGTCCGTGCCAGCCTTCCCGAGTCGCTGTCCGGCCTGGGCGCGCTGGCCACCAACCTGCGCTGGACGTGGCACCCGCCGACGCGCGACCTGTTCGCGTCGATGGACGCCGAGCTGTTCAACGCCGTGCGCGACCCGCTGCGGATGCTCACCGCGCTGCCGCCGTCGCGCCTGGACGAGCTCGCCGTCGCCGACGACTTCCTCGCCCGCGCCCGGGACGCGGCCGCGGACCTGGAGAACTACCTGTCGGAGCCGCGCTGGTACCAGCAGCGTGACGACGCCGAACTGCCGCCCGCGGTCGCCTACTTCTCCATGGAGTTCGGCGTCACCGAGGCGCTGCCGAACTACTCCGGCGGCCTCGGCGTGCTGGCCGGCGACCACCTCAAGGCCGCTTCCGACCTGGGCGTGCCGATGGTCGGCGTCGGGCTGCTCTACCGCAACGGCTACTTCCGGCAGTCGCTCTCGCTCGACGGCTGGCAGGTCGAGCACTACCCGGTGATCGACCCCAACGCGTTCCCCCTCGAACTGCTCACCGTGGGCGGCCGGCCGGTGCTGATCGGCGTCGCGATGCCGGGCGGGCGCGAGCTGTGCGCGCAGATCTGGCAGGCCCGCGTCGGGCGGGTGCCGCTGCTGCTGCTCGACACCGACACCGAAGCCAACGACGACGACCTGCGCGGCGTCACCGACCGGCTCTACGGCGGCGACGCCGACCACCGGCTCCGCCAGGAGATCCTGGCCGGCATCGGCGGGTTCCGCGCGGTGCGGAAGTACTGCGAGATCACCGGCCACCCGCAGCCGATGGTCTTTCACACCAACGAGGGACACGCGGGATTCCTCGGCCTCGAACGCGCCCGCGAGATCGTGCAGGCGGACGGGCTCGCGTTCGACGAGGCCATGCCCGCGGTCCGCGCCGGGACGCTGTTCACCACGCACACCCCGGTCAGCGCGGGCATCGACCGGTTTCCGGTGGACCTGGTGCAGCGCTACTTCAACGACGGCAGGCTGGTGCCGGACATCGACCCGAGACGCGTGCTCGCGCTCGGCGCCGAAGACAACCCCGGCCTGTTCAACATGGCGCACATGGGCCTGCGGCTGGCGCAGCGCGCGAACGGCGTCTCCCAGCTGCACGGGCGCGTCACCCGCAAGATGTTCTCCCGGCTGTGGCCCGGGTTCGACCACGACGAGGTGCCGATCTCGTCGGTGACCAACGGCGTCCACGGCCCGACGTGGGTGGCGCGCGAGCTGAGCACGCTGCTCGGCCGCGAATGGGGCCTCGACGTCGGCGAGGGGCCGCTGCGCGACGGCGTTTCGGACGCCCAGCTGTGGGGGCTGCGGCGCGAGCTGCGCGAGAAGCTGGTGCACGAGGTGCGGCGCCGGGTGCGCGCGGCGTGGCTGCAGCGCGGCGCGTCCCCGCTGGAGCTGGGCTGGGTGGACTCCGTGTTCGACCCGGACGTGCTGACCGTCGGGTTCGCCCGCCGCGTACCCACGTACAAGCGGCTGACGCTGATGCTGCGCGACCCCGAGCGGCTGCGCACGCTGCTGCTGGACGAGCAACGGCCGATCCAGGTCGTCGTCGCCGGGAAGTCGCACCCGGCCGACGAGAACGGCAAGCAGCTGATCCAGCAGATCGTCCGGTTCGTCGACGGCGCGGACGTGCGGCACCGGATCGTCTTCCTGCCGGACTACGACATGTCGATGGCCCGCTACCTCTACCGCGGCTGCGACGTCTGGCTGAACAACCCGGTGCGGCCCCTGGAGGCGTGCGGGACGTCGGGCATGAAATCCGCGTTGAACGGCGGCCTCAACCTCTCCATCCGCGACGGCTGGTGGGACGAGTGCTACGACGGCAGCAACGGCTGGGCGATCCCGACCGCGGACGGCGTCACCGACCCCCTGCGCCGTGACGACCTGGAGGCCGCGGCGCTGTACGAGCTGCTCGGCCAGCAGATCTCACCGCTGTTCTACGACCGGTCGGGTGACGGCGTGCCGACCGGCTGGCTGTCGATGGTGTGGCACACGCTGGAGACGCTCGGCCCGCGGGTCCAGGCGTCCCGGATGGTCCGCGAGTACGTCGACAACGGTTACCTGCCGGCGTCCCGCATGGTCGCGGAAGCGACCGGCGACGGCTACCGCGGCGCGCTCTCGCTGGCGGACTACCGGACCAAGCTCGAGGTGTCGTGGCCGCGGCTGCGGATCTTCGACTCGGAGCTGCTGGTCGAGGCGACCGAGCCCCTGGTGGTCGGCACGGAGGTGACGATCCGGGCCCGCATCGACCTGGCCGGGCTGGATCCGTCCGAAGTGGACATCCAGGCGGTGGTCGGCCGGGTCGGCGACGACGACGAGCTGCGCGACGCGGTCACGGTCCCGATGACGGCCGACGGCATCGGCGCGTTCGCGGCGCGGCTGAAGCTGCCGCGGCCGGGGTCGATCGGGTACACGGTGCGGGTGCTCCCGAAGCACGGTCTGCTGGCCGCCCCGGCCGAACTCGCGCGCGTGGTGCTGGCCTGAGCTGGAGTCACTCCGGAAAAACCGGACTGACCTGGAGTTACTCCACCTCGGCACGGCGGAAAACCACGCCGCGCCCCGGCCTGTGCCGCGTTAAGTTGAACGCATGCGCTTCGGAATGTTCGTCCCGCAGGGCTGGCGGCTCGACCTCGCCGGCATCGACCCCGCGGACCACTGGAAGACCATGCTCGGCCTCGCGAAGCACGCGGAGGCCGGGCCCTTCGAATCGATCTGGGTCTACGACCACTTCCACACCGTGCCCGTCCCGACCGAAGAGGCCACGCACGAGGCCTGGTCGCTGATCTCGGCGTTCGCCGCCGCGACGGACACCGTGCGGCTCGGGCAGATGTGCACCTGCATGGGGTACCGCAACCCGGCCTACCTCGCGAAGGTCGCCGCCACCGCGGACATCATTTCCGGCGGCCGCGTCGAGATGGGCATCGGCGCCGGCTGGTACGAGCACGAGTGGCGGGCCTACGGCTACGGCTTTCCCGGCGCCGGCGACCGGCTCGGCCAGCTCGACGAGGGCGTGCGGATCATGCGCGACCTCTGGACGACCGGGAAGTCCACACTGGACGGCAAGCATTATCGGACCGACGGTGCCATCCTGCGTCCGCTGCCGCCGCAGGAAGGCGGCCTCCCGCTGTGGATCGCTGGCGGCGGCGAGAAGAAGACGCTCCGGATCGCCGCGAAGTTCGCGAAGTACACGAACTTCGCCGCCGACCCGGAGACCTTCACCCGCAAGTCGGAGATCCTCGCTCAGCACTGCAAGGACGTCGGCACCGACTACGACGCGATCGTGCGCTCGGCCAACCACAACATGGTTCTGGGCGAGACCGAAAAGGACGTCCAGGACAAGCTGGCCTGGCTCAAGTCCCACCTCGGCAAGTACGCCCCGGCGGACGCCGCCGAGCGCTGGCACGCCAACTTCGTGAACAGCCCGGTCACCGGCACGCCCGAGCAGGTCACCGAGAAGCTCGCCGCCCTGGGCGAGCTGGGCATGTCCTACGCGATCTTCAACTTCCCCGAAGCCGCGTACGACCGCTCCGGCATCGATCTGTTCGCCGAGAAGGTCGCGCCCGCACTCGTCTAGGGCACCGCGGGGCTGCCGCCGGTCTGCACGGGCAGGCCGGCGGTGGCCCACGCGCGGAAGCCACCGTCGAGGTCGGTGGCGTTGCGCAGGCCCAGCCGCTGCAGGTCCGCCGCCGCCAGGCTCGACGAGTAGCCCTCGTTGCACAGCACGACCACCGTCGTGTCCGCGGTCACCGAAGGCAGCTTCCACTCGCTGTCCGGCGCGAGGCGCCACTCCAGGTGGATCCGCTCGACGACCACCGAGCCGGGGATCTCGCCCTCGGCCTCGCGGTTCGAAAACGGCCGGATGTCGACGAGCAACGCGCCCGCCTCCTGCAGCTCGCGGGCTTTTTCCGGCCCCACGCGGTCCAATCCGGACCGCGCGTCGGCCAGCAGCGTGTCGATGGCGCTCATCCGTGGACGATAACCGGCAGCGGCGGGATCTCGGCCGGGACGTCGGCGAGCGTCGCGTATTCCCGCGTCGGCACCAGCGGCGGCGAATAGGCGTGGACGCTCGCCGCGGGCGCGTCCCCGATCCCGGTGACCTGGTGGGCGCGGCCGGCGCCGAAGCCGATGCCCTCGCCGGCGACGTGCGTGCGGCGCCGGACCGGGCCGCCGGGATAGCGGTACTCTTCGCCCAGTTCGCCCTGCAGGACGGTGAACGAGCCGGACGCGCCGCCGTGGTCGTGCGGCTTGGTGTGCTGGCCGGGCAGCCACGACAGCAGCCACAGCTCGACGCCGTCGGTCAGCGCGAGCCGGGCCCACCAGCGGCGGTCTTCGTCGAACCGCAGGATGTCCTGGACGCTCGCGGTCAGCTCGGTCGTGACGGTGGCCGTCAAGTCGGCCAGCTCACGCGGGGTCCACAGCAGCCGCGACGGGTGCAGCAGCTCGGGCAGCAGCGGATCGGTCAGCCGCGGGTGGATCTCGACGGCGGGACGGGTGATCGAAGTGGTCAACGCAGGAGCTCCTCGGACGCGAAGGTGATCGGGACGCGAACCAGCGCGGCACCGCACCGCCCGCGAGGACGCGTGGGATCAGCGGAGCCGCGCCCGCGTACACCCGGCCGAAGCGACGAGGAGCAGGTCGATCGCACGACGGCGCCAGAACGAGCCCCGGGTGACCGGGGAGGCGTGCACGTCGGCTGACATGGTCGCGATCCTGCCACAACCGAGTGGCGCGCGGCACTTCCGGCGTGCGCCGTTCCACGTCGTGGACACGCTCCGACCAGCCGGTTCGCCGTCTCACCCGGGCGGGTGCGCACGCGCGCGCTACGGCAGACAGAATGGGGTTCGTGAGCGAGCCGATCCAGTCCAGCGAACTTGACGACCTCGTGGTCCGGATGGCCGGTGTCGGCGTCCGCCGGGGGACCAACGACCTCCTCGCCGGTCTCGACTGGTCCGTGGAACTGGACGAGCGCTGGGTGGTGCTCGGGCCGAACGGCGCGGGCAAGACCACCCTGCTGCGCCTCGCCGCGGCCGAGCTGCACCCGACCACCGGTGAGGTCGACCTGCTCGGCGAGCGGATCGGCCGGGTCAACATCTTCGAGCTGCGCCCGCGCATCGGCTTCACCTCGGCGGCCATCGCCCAGCGCGTCCCGGGCGACGAGCTGGTCAAGGACGTCGTGGTCAGCGCCGGCTACGCGGTGCTCGGCCACTGGCGTGAGGCGTACGACACCCTCGACACCGCCCGCGCGACCGAGCTGCTCGAAGCGATGGGCATCGGCAACCTCGCCGAGCGCACCTTCGGCACGCTGTCCGAGGGCGAGCGCAAGCGCGCGCTGATCGCCCGCTCGCTGATGACCGACCCGGAGATGCTGCTGCTCGACGAGCCGGCCGCCGGCCTCGACCTGGGTGGCCGCGAAGACCTCGTCGCGCGGCTGTCCGCGTTGGCGCTCGACCCGGACGCGCCGGCGCTCGTGCTGGTCACCCACCACGTCGAGGAGATCCCGCCGGGGTTCACCCACGCGCTGCTCCTGCGCGACGGCCACGCGGTGGTCGCCGGCCTCGTCGACGACGTCATCACCAGCGAAAACCTCTCGAAGACGTTCGACCAGGACCTCGTGCTCGAACGCTCCGGGGATCGCTTCTTCGCCCGCCGTCGCTAAGCTGGCGCTTACCGGCCGGTAGCCTGCTGGCAGATCGTCAACGAGGAGGAGTCGGCGTGGGAGAGTTCGTTTCGCTGGAGGTCAAGGACGGCGTCGGCACGATCCGGCTCGACCGGCCGCCGGTCAACGCCCTGAACGCCCAGGTCACCGCCGAACTCGCGGAGCTGGCGAAGGAGGTCTCCGAGCGTGACGACGTCCGCGCGGTGATCCTCTACGGCGGCGAGAAGACCTTCGCCGGTGGCGCGGACATCAAGGAGATGGCGACCCGCACCTACCCGGAGATCGCGAAGTTCGGCGCGACCCTCACCGGCACGCTGGCCGCCATCGCGAACATCCCGAAGCCGGTCGTCGCGGCCATCACCGGGTACGCCCTCGGCGGCGGCCTCGAGCTCGCGCTGACCGCGGACCGCCGGGTCGCCGGCGACAACGTCAAGGTCGGCCAGCCCGAGATCCAGCTCGGCGTCATCCCCGGCGCGGGCGGCACCCAGCGCCTCGCCCGGCTGATCGGCCCGAGCAAGACCAAGGACATCGTCTACACCGGACGGTTCGTCAAGGCCCAGGAAGCACTGGCTCTCGGGATCGTCGACGAGGTCGTCGCGCCCGACGACGTCTACGCGGCCGCGCACAAGTGGGCGTCCCAGTTCGCGAACGGCCCCGCCGTGGCGCTGCGCGCGGCGAAGGCGGCCATCGACGGCGGTCTCGACACCGACCTGGCGAACGGGCTCAAGCTCGAGTCGCACCTGTTCGCCGCGCTGTGGGCGACCGAAGACCAGAAGAACGGCATGAAGTCGTTCATCGAAAACGGGCCCGGCAAGGCCACTTTCGAAGGGAAATGACGCCTTGACCGACGTGAACGACCCGGCGCCGCACCCGCACGCCACCGCCGAAGAGGTCCAGGCCGCCTGGGCCGACCCGAAGCTGGCGAACGTGCTGTACCACGACTGGGAAGCCGGCACCTACGACGAGAAGTGGTCGATCTCGTACGACGAGCGCTGCATCTCCTACGCCACCGACGTGTTCAACGCCGTCGCGGGTGACGACGGCCAGCCCTACCAGCACGCGATGGAGCTGGGCAGCGGCACCGGGTTCTTCCTCCTGAACCTGATGCAGGGCGGCGTCGCCAAGAAGGGCTCGGTCACCGACCTCTCGCCCGGCATGGTGCAGGTCGCGCTACGCAACGCCGAAAAGCTCGGCCTCGACGTCGACGGCCGGGTCGCCGACGCCGAGCGCATCCCGTACGAGGACAACACGTTCGACCTCGTCGTCGGGCACGCGGTGCTGCACCACATCCCGGACGTCCAGGCGGCGTTCCGCGAAGTGCTGCGCGTGCTCAGGCCGGGCGGCCGGTTCGTCTTCGCCGGCGAGCCGACGAAGATCGGCGACTTCTACGCCCGCAAGCTCGGTCAGTTCACGTGGTTCCTGACCACCCGGGTGACGAAGCTGCCCGCGCTGAGCGGCTGGCGGCGTCCGCAGGAAGAGCTCGACGAGTCTTCGCGCGCCGCCGCGCTGGAAGCCGTCGTCGACATCCACACCTTCGACCCGTCGGAGCTGGAGTCGTGGGCCCGTGGGGCCGGCGCCCAGGACGTCCGCGCGGTCACCGAGGAGTTCGCCGCGGCGCTCGCGGGCTGGCCGATCCGGACGTTCGAGGCCGCGGTGCCGCAGGAGAAGCTGACCGTCCGCTGGCGGCTGTTCGCCTACAAGCTGTGGCTGCGGCTGTCCGCCGTCGACAAGAAGCTGCTGGCGAAGGTGCTCCCGCGCGAGCTGTTCTACAACGTGATGATCACCGGGACCAAGCGGCCGTCCTGAATTGGGATATTCCTTCAGCCTCGGTGACGTCGCCTACCTGCGCTCCGGTGCGGGGACGGCGGCGCTCGCCGAGGTTTCTTCGTTGCCGCTGACCGATCGCATCGCGTCCGTGGCCGCTGTTCGCCGCCTGGTCGGCGAGGAACACGCGGCGGCCGTCCTGGAGACCGTGCTGCTGCGCCGGAAATCCGTGGGCAAACTGTCTGGTGAGGACTGGCTGTTCACGGCGGACGCACTCCAGCAGGCGAGCGCGTCGCCGGTCGCGCGGCACCGAGCTGCCCGCTTGGCCGGGCTCGACGTCCACGACGTCACCTGTTCCGTGGGCGCGGACCTCGTCGAGATCGCGCGGGTGGCGCGGGTGGCGCTCGGGTCCGACTTGGACCCCGTGCGGCTGGAAATGGCGCGGCACAACGGAATCACCGCCGGTGTCTCTTTCGGGCTCGCTCGCGCCGACGCGCTGCGCCCGGTCAGCCGGTCCGGAGTCGTCGTCGCGGATCCGGCTCGTCGTGACTCCGCCGGACGGCGAGCCTGGAAACCGGCGGACTTCGCGCCGCCGCTGGACGGGCTGGTCGCGGCGTTCCCAGGGCGCGCGCTGTCCGTGAAGTGCGCGCCCGGGCTGGACTTCGCGCTCACGCCGTGGGCCGACGAGGTCGAGCTGGTCTCGCTCGACGGCCAGGTCCGCGAGTCCTGCCTCTGGCGGGGGCTGGGCACCGGCGTCACCCGGCGGGCGACCGTGCTGCGCTCGGACGGGACACAGTGGACGGTCACCGACGCCGAACCGGACGAATTGCCCACCCGTGAGCCGGGGGAGTGGATCGTCGACCCGAACGGCGCCGTCGTCCGGGCCGGGCTGGTCCGCCACTACGCGGCGCGCCACGGGCTGTGGCAGCTGGACGAACGCATCGCGTACCTGACCGGCGACGCACCGCCACCGGATGTGCGCGCCTTCCGCGTCCTGGAGCACGGGCCCTACAGCGAAAAGTCCTTGAAAGCCGTCCTCAAGCGACACGACGTCGGACGGCTGGAAATCCTCGTGCGCGGCCTGGACGTCGACCCGGATGCCTTGCGGCGGCGGCTGAAACCCCGTGGCGCCGCGGAAGCGTCGGTCGTGCTCACGCGGATCGGCCGGTCTCCGGTGGCTTTCCTTTGCCGCGCCGAAAGGTGAACGGAAACTTTCGAGGGGTGGAACTCCGGGTGAACGTGACGTAGGTTCCCCGGGTCGTCAAGTTTCCCTGGAGGGTTCGCCGTGTCCGGAAAATGGTCAGGTCTCGTCAAGCTCGCCGCCGCCGCGGCCATCGGCGCCACCGTCGCCTCGGGGGCCACCGCGCTGGCCGGCTCGGACGACGCGACCGCCGCCCGCTCGAAGGAGCCGGCCAACATCGGGCAGGTCAAGCTCGACGTCAAGGCCTACTACGGCGATTACCTCGACGCCGCCGGCAAGCACCACTACTCCGACACCAGCCGGTTCGTGAAGGACACCAACCGCGTGGTCACGGACGCGAAGCGCTACCTGCAGCAGCAGTTGGGCCGCGTGAAGAACCCGGCGATCGTGCTGGACGTCGACGACACGGCCGAGGTCACCTACGGCTGGGAAGCCGACAACGACTTCGGCTTCGACCCGGTCAAGCAGCAGCAGGCCATCGACAACGGCACGTTCGTCTCGAACAAGCCGGTGCTGGAGCTGGCCAACTGGGCCGTGCAGCACGGCGTCAAGGTGTACTTCCTGACCGGCCGCAACGAGCTGCAGGGGCCGCAGTCGCTGAAGAACCTGGCCAACGAGGGTTACCCGGCCCCGGCCGGCGCGTTCTTCAAGCCGAAGGTGACCGCGCCGGACTACCTGCCGTGCGGGCTGACCTGCACCACCGTCCAGTACAAGTCGGGCACGCGGGCGCACATCGAGGCGATCGGCGCTCACATCGTTCTCAACGTCGGTGACCAATTCAGCGATCTCGAGGGCGGCTACGCGCAGCACCCGACCAAGCTGCCGAACCCGATGTACTACCTGCCCTGATTCTCCGGAATAACCACCGGGTCCCGGGTGCTGCTCCCAGTACACGACTTTTTCGAGGAGCTGACATGCCGGAGAAGAAGGTGCTGGTCCCGGGCCCGGACCACCCGATCACCGTCGAGCCGACCAAGGCGCGCGTGGTGGTCAAGGCGGGCGGGCGCGTGGTGGCGGACAGCCGCAACGCGCTGACGCTGCAGGAGTCGAACTACCCGGCGGCGCAGTACATCCCGCGGGCGGACGTCGATTTCAGCGTGCTGGAGCGGACCGACCACGAGACGTACTGCCCGTACAAGGGCGACAGCAGCTACTACAGCCTGAACGTCGGTGACGTGCAGGCGGAGAACGCGATCTGGACGTACGAGAAGCCGTACGACGCGGTCGCGGCGATCAAGGACCACGTCGCGTTCTACCCGAACGTCGTGGACTCGATCGAGCTGGTCGAGGACTGAGCTGGACCTCGATCTGCTGAGGACGTTCCTGGCCGTCCACCGGGCGGGATCGCTGACCGGTGCGGCGCCGTCGCTGGGGTTGTCCCAGCCGACGGTGACCGCGCAGGTCAGAGCCCTCGAAGAAGAGCTCGGGCGGCAGCTGTTCGTCCGGCGCGCCCGCGGCGTCACGCCGACCCCGGCCGCCGACGAACTGGCCGCACGCGTCGCCCCGCACGTCGACGCGCTTTCTTCCTTGAGCGTGGGCGAGGTCGACCCCTTCGCCGCGCCGGTGCACCTGGCCGGGCCCGCGGAGCTGACTTCTCTCCGGGTGCTGCCCGCGCTGACGGATCTGGTCGCTTCGGGGTTGAAGCTGCGAGTGACGTTCGGCCTGGCCGACGACCTGCTGGCAGGTCTGGCGCAGCGCCGGTTCGACCTGGTGGTGTCGACGATCCGCCCGCGTGGCCGGGGTCTCACGGCGATGCCGCTGACCGACGAGGAGTTCGTCCTGGTCGGCCCACGCGGCTTCACCGGCGACCCTCGTACCGCGCCGCTGGTGGCTTACGCCGAGGACCTGCCGATCATCCGCCGCTACTGGCGTTCGGTGCTCGGTGTCCGGCCACCTGCTGGACCTGCTGTCGTGGTGCCGGACCTGCGTGGCGTTCTCACGTGCGTGCTGGCCGGGTTCGGCGTGAGCGTGCTCCCGCGCTACCTGTGCGCGGCCGAGCTGGCTTCGGGTTCGCTGATCGCTTTGCTGGACCCGGAGGAACCGCCGATCAACACGCTGTTCGTGGTCTCTCGCTCGGAACCCTGCCAGGCGGGGCCCGCGGCGGTGCGGGACGCACTGCTCGCGGACGCCGCCCGGTGGTGACTCAGCCGGTGTAGCCCGCGAAGATCTTCGCGAACTCGTACTTCGACTGCGGAACGTTGGTGCACTTGTAAAGCGCGCCGGTGCACGCGTTGGCGTCGCGGCCGGCTTCCCAGAACGACAGCATGCCCAGGTGGACGGTCTTGGCGAAGGCGACGAGGGCCTTCGCGTCCTTCTGGTAGAAGATCTCGTTCTGCGAGTCGTTGACCCCGATCATCGGGGTCACGCCGACCTTCTTCCACGCCGCCGCGTCGCTCAGCCCGTAGAGGGACTTGAGCTGCGCCTGCGTGGCCTTGGCCGCGGAAATCGCTTTCGCGCCCTGGTCGCCGGCGCCCTGGTAGTAGTCCATCGCCATGATGTTGACCAGGTCGAGGTTCACGCCGGCGTCCTTGGCCACCTTGACGACGTTGAGCCCGTTCGCGTCGAGCCCGGTCGGCAGCGCCGGCAGCGTCAGCGAAATCTTCAGGCCCGGGTTGTTGTTCTGGAGGGTCTTCAGGGCTTGAGAGCGGCGAGCGATCGACGTCGGGTCCGCGACGGCCGCGCCCTCGATGTCGAAGTCGGCGTACTTGAGGCCGTACGCCTTGACGACGGCGTCGTACTCGGCCGCGACCTGCGCGGACGTGCTGCACGCCTGGGCCAGCTCGATGCCGGACGCGCCGCCGAAGGAGATCTTGACGTCGCCGCCGGCGTTGCGGATCTTGGTGATTTCGTCTTTCTGCCAGGCCGTGCGCGGGTCGTAGGCGCCGAACCAGCTGGCCTTGCAGCCGTAGGAGTTGACGAAGGCGAGCGTGAAGCCCTTGATCCCGCTGGCGGCGGACATCGCCGAGAGGCTGGGCGAGGGCCAGGCGCCCATGTCGACGTAGGGCCCGACGGGGATGGGCGACCCGGCGGCGGCTTCGGCGGGGGCGCCGAGCCCGGTGCTCACGAGCGCTAAGCCGGCCAGCCCGGCCAGCAGGGAACGGAGACGCATGGTGGAACCTCCACGACGACGAGCGCGGCGGCGGGGACTTCCGGACCTAATTGGTATAGACCATTAATGTGGTCCGGACCATAGGCCGAACGGGCTACCTGCGTGACCCGCGGTAACCGGTGGACGGACGGCCTAGACTTCCGGTGGTGCTGATCACCACGGAACGGCTCACGCTCCACGAGTGGGCCGAGGAGTACTTCGACGACTTGTTCGCGCTGGCCCGGATTCCGGAGACGGTCCGGTATGTCGGAACCGGCAAGCCGTGGACCCACGAGTACACGCTCGCCAAGCACCGGGCCACGCTCGCGCACTGGGCTTCCCACGGGTACGGCTGGTTCGCGGTCTCGGCGGCCCCGGGATCGTTCGACGGAGTGGTGTCCCTGGTCCACCGCAGCCCCACGGAGTCCGGCTTGGGCTCGCCGGCGGTGGAGATGGGCTGGTGGATAGCGCCCTCGGGCTGGGGCCACGGTTACGCAACCGAGGCGACGACGGCGGTGCGCGACCACATCTTTTCGGCCGGCTTCGCGGATCGCCTGCTGGCGGTGTACGAACCGGCGAACAAGGCGTCGGCGCGGGTGGTGGAGAAGCTGGGATTCACCCCGTACAGCCGGTTCACGCTGGACGGAAGGGTCGAGCAGCGGGCGGTGCTGGACCGCCCGCGCTGACCGCTCCACAGGGTGGCCCGGATGTGGACAACTGAGGTGCTTACCGAGCGATCGGGCCGGTTTCGACCTACCCCACCGATAGACTGGAGCCGGGGACGCCCCCCAAGGGAAGGGCGGGGGGTGCCGTATCGCCGATCCAGCGGTGCACCGCCTCCGCCAACCCCTCGTCGCCCGAGCCCGGCGTGCCCATCCAAGCCACATGCCCATCCGGCCGCAGCAGCACCGCGTCGACGTCCGAAGTGGACGGACTCGCCGCCACGACCACCTCCACCGCCGCCGCCCAAGCAGCCAAAGACCCCGTCAGATCCAGCAAAACCGGCCGTCCCGAGTGCAGCAAGGCGGCCAGGTGCGTCTCGACCGAACCCACCACCAACGGCACATCCGGCGCCAACCGCCCGAGCCAAGGATGCCCACCCGGCTCGTAACACGCGTCCAGCCCCGTGATGATCTCCGCCAGCGCCCGGTTCCCCGCCGGGTGCGCCGCGACCCGGCGCATCAGGTCGGCGAGCGGCTCGTCGGCGGCCTCATCCAGCGCCACCTGCGCCTGCGTGTTCGCCAGGATCCGCGAACCCGCCGCATGCCGCTCGGCGTGATAGGTGTCCAGCAACCCCTCCGGCGCGGTCCCCAGCACTGTCGCCGCGAGCTTCCAGCCCAGGTTGAACGCGTCGTCCAAAGCCACGTTGACCCCGATCGCCCCGGCCGGAGGATGGATGTGCGCCGCGTCGCCCGCCAGGAGCACCCGGCCTTCGCGGTAGTGCGTCGCCAAGCGCGCCGCGTCGCCGAAACGCGTCAGCCAGCGCGGCGAACGCAGCTCGACGTGCCGGCCGAGCACGGCGTCCACCTGCGCCTGGAGCCGTTCGAGCGTCACGGGCGCGTACTTGTCGGCCGGCGGGTCGTCCTCCCGCACCACGATCCGGACGTACCCCGCCCGCGGGATGACGAACACCGTGCGGCCGTCCGGCCCGGCCGAAACCCCGTACGGCAGCTCGCATTCGACGTCGCCGAGCAGCGCGTACCAGCGCGCGTCGACGCCCGGGAAGCCGATCCCGGCCTGCTTGCGCACCGTGCTGCGCCCACCGTCGCAGCCCACCAGGAAGCGCGCGGAGATCGTGCGGCCGAATTGTCCATTGTGGACAAGAGAGGAAACGCTTTCCGGATTTTGCGTGAACGAACGCAGCTCGTGCCCCCGCAGGATTTCGACGCCGAGGTCGGCGGCCCACCCCTCCAGGACCTCTTCGACGCGAGTCTGCGGAATTCCCAGTGAGAACGGGTGATCGGTCGCCGCGCCGTCGAGCAGCAGCGGGCCGGGTAGTCCGGTGACCGGTGCGTGCGGCACCTGATGGCCTTCGGCGACCAGGCCTTCGGCCAGTCCGCGACGGGCCAGCAGGTCCAGCGAGCGCGAGTTGAGGTTGAAGCCGCGGCAGTACGGCGGCCGCGAGGGATGGCGTTCGACGATCGTGGTGCGGACGCCGGCCAGCGCGAGCTCCGCGGCCACGAACAGGCCGGCCGGGCCGGCGCCGGCGACGAGAACATCGGTATCGAGCACGAGTTTCCCCTCAGAAGTGGTCGGGCCAGGGCAGGGAGCCGGAGCGGATTTCCGCGGCGGTGGCGCGGGCCCAGTCGAGCTCGGCCTGCCACGCGTGCCTTACGAACTCGACTTCGATCATGAACAACCGCGGCGCCCCCTTGCCGACGGTCTCCTCGAGTGCGGTGTTCGCGCCGTCGATGCGGTCGGCGAGGTGGCGGGCGCGTTCCTCCAGCGCGTCGGCGGCGCGCTCCGGACCGAGCGCGCCGAGGTAGCTCACCGCCGCGACGAACTTCGGGTACTCCGCGACCGGCTGACGGACCAGCTCGTCGAGCCACGCGATGAACTCCTGCCGCCCGAGTTCGGTGTGCGCGTAGACGGTCCGCTCCGGCCGGTTGCCTTCCCGGACCGTCTCGACGGGCTCGATCCAGCGGTGCTTCGCCAGCGACTCGACGGTGTCGTAAAGCGAGCCAGGATTGATCTTGAAGCTGCTGTCCTTGAAGCGCTCGCGCAGGGTGGACGCCATTTCGTACGGGTGCATCGGGCGTTCCAGCAGCAGGCCGAGCAGGGCCAGCGCGAGGGTGTTGCGGATCTTGCGAGGTGGCACTAGTCGCTCCCTATTAGTCGGAACCGACTATACGATGTCCGTCAAGTCAGGTTGCCGACGCAGGTGTGCAGCAGGTCCGCCAGATAGCGCCGCTGGTCGGCCGACAGGTCGCCGAGCATCTCTTCCTCTACTTGCGTGACCAGCTCCTCGGCGGCGCGCAGCTTCGCGTGGCCGGACGCCGTCAGCGCCACCGGCCGCGCCCGGCCCGTGCTCGCCTGCTCGGCCACGGTGACCAGTCCCGCCGAACGCAGCCCGCCCAGGACGTCCCGCAGCGACTGCCGGGTGACGAACGTGATCCGTGCGAGCTCGGCCGACGACGCGCCGGGGTGGTCGTCGAGCGCGCGCAGTACGGCGTACTGCGACATCGACAGCTCCAGCGGCCGCAAACGGTCGGTACAGGCCTGGTTCGGTGCCTGCTGGGCGCGTTTGAGGCCCGCGATCCGCAGCACGGGCGCCAGCGACGGCCCGGTCTCGGTGTGCGTCTGCCGGCCGGTGCCCGAAGCGAAGGACGCCGTCACCGTGCGGGACGGGGTGTATGACGCCGCAGCGTGGCGACAGCGCCGTCGACCGTCACCGTCCGGGTCGTCGCGCCGGCCGGCGCGACGGTCCCCGCCAGCCGAGCGAGCGCCTCAGAACTTCGTGTTCTCCCGCCAATGCCGGAACAGCTCCGCGTTGCCGGAAATCGTCAACAGCGGGTCGTCGGCGGCGATGCGCCTGGTCAGCGCCAGGAGCAGGTCGGCGGCGCGGCCCGCGACGACGACGTCGGCGTCGGCGTCGGCGTCGGTCTGCTCGCGACTCACCTCGACGCCCGACGGCGTCCGCCGCGCCACCCAGGCCAGCTCCGGCGCGGTGGTCCGGAACGACAGCGTCTCGCCGGTGCCCCGCAGCGCCGTCCGGTCCATCGCCGGGTGCTCGAGCCGCGAGAAGACGGCCACGAGGTCGAGGCCCTCGGAGATCCCGTCCGCGGCGAGGTCGCCGTCGACGTCGAACGGCGCACCGGTCGCGAACGCCGCGTCCGCGCGGTGGACGACGGTCTCGTGGGTGAGCCGGCGCGTCCAGAACCCGGCGCGGCGATCGGGCGTCCAAGTGGACGTCAGTGTCTCGGGGCCGATGTCGGTCACGGCCTCGACGAGCTGCTCCGCGCCGTCGACGAGCCAGTCGCCGAGACCGTCGAAGGCGGGCGGATCGTCGACGGTGACGGCGTCGAACGGCACGTACCCGGTGGGCCGGCTCGCGATGATGGCGGCGGACTTGTGGTAGGCCAGCCCGACGTGGCAGGTCAGGTCGCGCAGGGTCCACTCGGGGCACGTCGGGACGCGCATCTCCGGGTCGGCGCCCTCGATCGCCATCCCGAACAGCTCGGCCTCGGCGACGAGCGCCTCGGCCAGCCGGTCGTGGCTCAAGGATTTCACGCGGCCAACATAGTCCGGATCAAGGCAGCCGTGGGGGCGTTTTTCAACCACCCCGGAGGTCGATCTGCTCCGACTCCCGCAACCGCGCGGCGCGCGTCAGGAGGTACCGCTGTTCCGAGGTGTTCGTGGTCCGCGCGGCCGCGGCGTCGTAATGCCGGACGGCGCCGGCGATGTCCCCGGCCAGCTCCAGCAGGTGCGCGCGGACGGCGTCGGGCCGGTGCCCGCCCAGCTCGAGGGTCTCCAGCAAGGCGAGCCCGGCGGCGGGCCCGTGCACCATCGCCGTCGCGATCGCGCGGTTGAGCGTCACGACCGGGTTGTCCGTCAGCCGCTCCAGCAGCCGGTAGGTCGAAAGGATCCGGTCCCAGTCGGTGTCCTCGACGCGCGGCGCGATGTCGTGCGCGGCGGCGATCGCGGCCTGCAGCCGGTACTCACCCGCGTCGCCGAGGGCGAGCGCCTCGGTGACCAGCGCGACGCCCTCCCGGATCTGCGCGCGGTCCCACCTCGTTCGGTCCTGCTCGGCCAGCGGCACCAGTTCGCCGGACGGCCCGGTCCGGGCGGGGCGCCGCGCGTCCGTGAGCAGCATCAACGCCAGCAGGCCGGCGACTTCGCCGTTTTCCGGCAACATCGCGTGCAGCAGCCGGGTCAGCCGGATCGCCTCGCCGGACAGCTCGGTGCGGTGCAGGCGGCCGCCCGCGCTGCTCGTGTAGCCCTCGTTGAACACCAGGTAGAGCACGTGCAGGACCGACCGCAGCCGGGCTTCGCGCTCTTCGGCCGCGGGCAGCCGGAACGGCACGTCCGACGCCTTGATCCGCGCCTTGGCCCGGGTGATCCGCTGGGCCATGGTCGCTTCGGGGACCAAGAACGCCCCGGCGATCTCGGCCGTGGTCAATCCGCCGACCGCACGCAGCGTCAGCGCGATCGCCGACGCGGGCGTGAGCGCCGGGTGGCAGCACAGGAAGAGCAGGACGAGGGTGTCGTCGCGATCCGGGACATCCGGCGGCGGTGGTTCGAGGGCCGCCGTGTCCTCCCGGCGGCGACGCGCCTGGTCGCTGCGGAGCTGGTCGGTCAGCCGGTTGACGGCGGCCTGGAGCAGCCACCCGCGCGGGTTGTCCGGCAGCCCCTCGGACGGCCAGTGCCGCGCGGCCGCGAGCAGCGCCTCCTGCACGGCGTCCTCCGCGGCGCCGAAGTCGCGGAACCGCCGCGCGACGACGCCGAGGACCTGCGGCGCGAGCGTCCGCAGCAGGTCCTCGACCCCAACGCCTGCCATCAGGCGGGCGCGCTCATCACCTGGCGCACCTCGATCGGCTGCCCGATCGGCGCGCCGCCCGGCCCGGGTGCGGCCGAGGCCTTGGCCGCGATCTCCAGCGCGCGTTCCTCGCTCTCGACGTCGACGACCCAGTAACCGGCCAGCAGCTCCTTGCCCTCCGGGTACGGCCCGTCGGTGACCACGGGGCTGGTCCGGCCGTCGGAGACGACCGTCTTCGCCAGGTCGGGCCCGGCCAGGCCCTGCGCGTCGACGAGCTCGCCCTTGTCCCGCAGCTCGGCGTCGAGCGCGTGCTGGAAGTCGATGTGCGCGCGGATGTCCTCCGGCGGCCATTCGCCCATCGGCAGGTCGCAGGCGGTGCCTCCGCTGTAGCTCATCAGCAGCATGTACTTCGCCATGATCGGCTCCTTTCCGCGCCCCGGCGGCGCGTTCACGGGAAAGGACGGAGTCCGGCCCGAGGTCTCTACATGGTTCGCCGATTTTCCGACCAAATTTTCGCGAGGCGCTTCGGCGCCCGGCACAACCAGGCCTCGACCAGCACTTCTTCGAGCGTGGGCAGGTCGATCCGGTCGAGTTCGACGAGGATCGCGGGGAAGCCGCGGAAGTGCGGGGTCGTGAAGAAGACGGCCGGATCGTCGGCGATCAGCGCGTCCTTGACGCCGACGTCCGGCACGTAGGCGCACAGCACCGGCCCGGTGGGCGCCCGCGCGCCGAGCGCCTCGACGTCGCCCTTGCGCAGCGGGCGCACCCAGGCGAAGCCCTTCTTACCGATTTGCCAGGCCAGATGCCCGCGGGAGCTGTCCTCGACGACCTCGGGCAGCCCGCGCGCGATCCGGCCGGCGTCGTCCCAGCCGGCCACGGAGATCAGGATAATCGCGAAAGTGACCGGGGGACTGAAACGCGCTCGGTTGGGAGTTTCCGTCGTCTTCGCCGTGTGCGGTGCGGCGTTCGCGACCTGGCTGGCCCGGGTGCCGGCGGTTCAGGAACACCTGGGGCTGACCACCGGCCACCTGGCGACGGGGCTCTTCGGCCTCGCTCTGGGGTCGGTGGTCGCGCTGGTGGGCGCGGGGGCGCTGCTCACCCGGATCGGCAGCCGCGCGGCCGTCGCGCTCGGCGCGGCCGTGCTGTGCGGCGGGCTGCCGCTGGTGGCGTTCGCGTGGTCCGCGCCGGTGTTCGTCGCCGCGCTCGTGGTGCTCGGCGTGGGCAACAGCCTGCTCGACGTCGCGATGAACGCCCACGCGGCCCGCGTCGAGGAGAGCTACGGCCGCCCGATCTTCGCCGGCTTCCACGCGTTCTGGAACATCGGCGGCCTCGCGGGCTCCGGCGTCGACGCGCTGATGGAGGCTCTGCACGTCCCGGTTTCGGTGCACTTCCCGATCGCGGGCGCGGTGCTGCTCGCGCTGGCGCTGTGGGGCCGCGCGCTGTTCCTGGCCGGAGCCGACCGCGGCCAGGGCGACGCGGCGTTCGCGTGGCCGAGCCGGGCGCTGGCACCGCTGGGCGTGATCGCGTTCTGCGGGTTCGTCGCCGAGGGCGCGGTCAACAGCTGGAGCGCGGTGTACCCTCGCGGACGTCACCGGCGCGACGCCCGCGCTCGCGTCCCTGGGCTACTTCGCCTTCTCCGGGACGATGATCGCGGTCCGCCTGGTCGCCGACCGCGTGGTGGCGCGCACAGGCGCGGTGCGTTTCGTCCGCGTGGCGACCACGGTCGCGGTGCTGGGCTTCGCCGTGGTCCTTTTCGCGCCATGGCCGCTCGCGGTGGTGTCCGGCTTCGCGGTGGTCGGCCTCGGCGTGGCCGGGATCGTGCCGATCGCGTGGAGCGTGGCGAGCCGAAAGCAGGCGGACGCGCCGGGACGCGCGGTGGCCGCCGTCGCCGCGTGCGGGTACCTGGGCTTCCTCGTGGAGCCGGTGCTGGTGGGAGCGCTGGCCACGCGGATCGGACTGCACTGGGCGTTGTCGTCGGCGGTCGTGGTCACTTTCGCGATCGTATTTCTGGCGCCTTCGCTGCGGGTGCGCGAAGGGGCGCTCACGCGCTGAGGGTCTCGCGCAGCAGCCGCTGGACGGCCTTCGTGTCCCCATCCACGGTCACCCGCCCTTCTCCGATCGCCGCGTCCAGGTCGGACGGTACTTCGAGCAGGGCGTTCAACGTCGGCGGATCGGTCCGGATCGTCGCGTCCGGGCTGACAGGCTCGCCCGGCTCGACCGTCAGCCGGCCCGGCTCGGTGCGGATCGTCCACACGCGGCTGTCCAGTTCGACGCGGTAGCAGGCGGCCGACCGCGGGCGGGCGAAGCCGCGGAGGAACAGCAGCACCGACGTGGTGCCGAGGTGCGCCTCAGGGGGGAGGGAGAGGCGGCCGCCCCACGTGCCCAGCGCCAGCACGATCGGCTCCAGCTCCCGGCCCCACTCGGTGAGTTCGTAGACAGTCGAGCCCGCCGGCGGCGGTAGCTTCCGGCGGGTCACGACGCCGTGGCCTTCGAGCTCGCGAAGCCGGTCGGTGACCAGGTTCGAGCTGGCGCCCGGCAGCGCGCGGCGGACGTCGGAGAAGCGCTGCGGCCCGAACAGCAGCTCGCGCACGACGAGCAGGGCCCAGCGTTCCCCGACGACGTCCAGCGCGCGGGCGATGGTGCAGGCGTCCGCGTAGCTCCGGTTCGTCGACATGGTTCTAATTTACAACTTCGAGGTTGTTTTTAACAACTAGAGCGGCGTACGGTGGCCACGGAGTCGACAGGAAGGAACTGCCATGGGCAACCCGGTCGTGCACTTCGAGATCATCGGCACCGACCCTGCGCGACTGCGCGGGTACTACGGCGAGCTGTTCGGCTGGGAGTTCGACACGTCGGGACCGGTGTCGGACCAGGTGTCGGAAGCCGGCAACTACGGCTTCGTCGAAACGGACGGCATCCCGGGTGGCGTCGGCGGCGGCGCGGCGCACGAGAGTCACGTCGTGTTCTACGTGGGCGTCCCGGACGTCGCGGCGGCGCTGACCGAGGCCGAACGCCTCGGCGGAACGCGCCGGATGGGCCCCTACCGCGCGCCCGGGCGGGACCTGGTGGTCGCCCACTTCACCGACCCCGAAGGCAACCTGATCGGGCTCGCCGGACCGGCGTGACGACCGTTCAGTCGTCCGGCGTCGTGCCCTGGACGTCGGCGCGGCAAGCCTCGAGGAACCGGTCGCCGGCTTCGCTGATCCCCGTCAGCACGCGGTTGAGGCTGGCCCGCTGCACCGCGGTCTCGCCGGAGTCCAGTTCGGCGAGGACGTCGTTCACGCCGTTGCGAGCTGTTTTCCACAGTTCCTTGCCGCGCCGGCGTGGCTCTTCCGTACCGAACAAGGCCACCTGATTGTGCGCCTTGCGCAGATCGTTGCGCCGTTCGCGCCACCGGGCCTCGATCTCGTCGCGGTTCTTCGGCAACTGGACGAACTCCGACCGGATCAGCTGGAAGGCCTCCTCGCCGGCGTTCGACATGCCCGCGTAGGCCTTGACCCGTTCGTCACGCAGCCAGTTGGCGTGCTCGGCCGCACGCTTCTGGGCCTCGGCGCGCCGGGTCGCCTTCAGCTTGCGGCCCTCCACGAGCGTCGTGGTCAGCATCGTGAGCACAACGCCGCCGAGCGTGGCTCCCACGGTGATCAGCTGCGTGGTCGTCCCCGAGTCCATGGCTGGATTGTTCCAGGACCCTCGAGCTGGGTTTGACCTCGACCGTGCTGGAGCTTCAAGACTGGGGTCATGACGATCTGGATCTGCGGAACCTGCGGGGTCGAGCACCCCGACACCGACCGGCCCCCGGTCGGCACCTGCGCGATCTGCGCCGACGACCGCCAGTGGGTGCCCGCCGCCGGCCAGGTGTGGACGACGCTCGACAAGCTCTCGGCCGGCGGCCACGAAGTCGTGCACGAGGAGCTGGAACCGGGGCTGCACCGGTTCAACCGCGAACCGCCGTTCGGCATCGGCCAGTGGACGCACCTGGTCCGGACCGCCGAGGGCAACCTGCTGTGGGACCCGCCGAACCACCTCGACGCGGCGCTCGCGGCCAGGATCGAGGAACTCGGCGGCGCGGCGGTGATCGTGGCCAGCCACCCGCACATGTACGGCTCCCAGGTCAGCTGGAGCCACCGGCTCGGCCGTGTCCCCGTGCTGGTGCACGCCGCCGACCGGCAGTGGGTGCGGCGCGAAGACCCGGTGCTCCGGGAGTGGTCCGGCACCGAGCGGGTCCTGCCCGGCGTGACGCTCGTCGAGGCGGGCGGGCACTTCCCGGGCGCCGCGGTGGCCCACGTCGCCACGGAAACCGGCGGGTTCCTGCTGGTCGGCGACACGATGGTGCCGGTGGCGGCGGCGGGCTGGGTGACGTTCATGCGCAGCTACCCCAACAAGATCCCGCTGTCGGCGCCCCTGGTGCGGCGGATCGCGGATCGGCTCGAGCCGTACGAGTTCGACCGCCTCTACGGTCTCTTGGGCGGCAAGATCCTGGACGACGCCAAAGGCGCGGTCCGCCGGTCGGCCGAGCGCTACATCGGGTGGGTCAGCGGCGCGAACGACCACCTCGGCTGATGCCTGCGGCGTCCCCCGTCAGCCACGTCGGCGCGTGTTGAGCCGGGCGGCCTGCTGCGTCAAATGATCGCGCTCCGCGAGATTGGGCGCTTTTCCGGCCGCTTCGGCGTACAGCCGCGCCGCCGTCGCCAGGTCGCCGTCGCGTTCGTGGAGGTATGCCGCCACCGCCGTGTGCCGGGGCAGCGTGTCGTCGAGCTTCGCGAGGGCCGCCAGCCCCGCGCGTGGTCCGTCGGCCTCGCCCACCGCCACCGCGCGGTTGAGCCGGACGACCGGGCTGTCGGTCAGCTGCGCGAGCTCGTCGTACCACTCGACGATCTGCACCCAGTCGGTCTCCTCGGCGGTGGGCGCGTCGGCGTGCAGGGCCGCGATGGCCGCCTGGGCCTGGAACTCGCCCAGCCGGTCGCGGGCGAGCGCCTTCTGCAGGATCGCGACGCCCTCGGCGATCGCCGAGGTGTCCCACCGGCCGCGGTCCTGCTCGGCGAGCGGCACGAGCCTGCCGTCGGCCGCGATCCGCCCGGCGCGCCGGGCGTGGTGGAGCAGCATGAGCGCCAGCAGCCCCGCGACCTCGGGGTGGTCGATCGCGGCCGCGAGCTGCCGGGTCAGCCGGATCGCTTCGGCGGCCAGGTCGACGTCGCCGGAGTAGCCCTCGTTGAAGACCAGGTAGAGGACACGCAGCACGGTCGCGACGTCACCGGGCTGGTCGAACCGCGCCTGCCCGACCGTCCGCTTGGCCCGGCTGATGCGCTGCGCCATGGTCGCTTCGGGGACCAAATAGGCCTGCGCGATCTGGCGGGTGGTCAGTCCGCCGACGGCGCGCAGGGTGAGCGCGACCGCCGAAGACGGCGTCAGCGACGGGTGCGCGCACAGGAAGTACAGCTGGAGCGTGTCGTCCGCGGTGGCCGCCGGGCCGGGCTCCGGCTCGACGTCGACGAGGTCCTCCCGCCGCCGGCGCGCGGACTCCGACCGGGCGGCGTCGAGGAACTTGCGCCAGGCGACCGTGACCAGCCAGCCCTTCGGGTCGCGCGGCGGGTCGTCCGGCCAGACGCGGAACGCCTCGAGCAGCGCGTCCTGCACGGCGTCCTCGGCCGACGCGAAGTCGGCTCCCCGCCGCACGACGATGCCGAGCACGTGCGGCGTCAGGCTCCGGAGCAGGACCTCGTCCACTTTTCACCCGACCTTTTCGGCCAGCTCGACGATGATCCCCGCGGGGCCGCGCAAGTAGCAGAGCCGGTAGCTGTCCTCGTACTGCGCCACCTCGCCGACGAGCTCGGCGCCGTGTCTCCGCAGGCGGCCGACGACGTCGTCGATGTCCGCCACCTCGAACAGGATGTGCCGGAGGCCGGGCGTGTTCGCCGGCGCGGCCGGGTCGCCCGCCGGGCCCTCGGGCGTCCGGTACTTGATCAGCTCGAGGCAGCCGTGGCCGTCCGGGGTCCGCATCATCGCGATGTCCGAGCGGACGCCGTCGAGCCCGTTGATGAGGTCGACGACGCGGCCCTCGACCGTCATCTCGCCCTCCAGCTCCAGCCCGAGCTCGGCGAAGAACGCCTTGGCGGCCGGGAGGTCGCTGACCACGACGCCGATGTGCTCGAGCCGCGCCAGCACGCGGGTGTCACTCATGGTGGTCTCCTTCTCAGGCGTGCTGACGTTCTTTCTGCTGCTGGATGAGCTCTTCGACGGCGCTGGGCAGCGTCGTCTCGAAGTCGATCAGCTTGGCCCAGGTCGGCGTGATCACGATCCGGACCATGCCGTCGTAGAGCGACCGCACGCCCTTCTCCCACTCCACGCGCTGCTCGGGTGTCATCTCGTAGGTGCCGTTGAACTGCAGGTACTCGTCCGGGATGCCGTCGACGACGTCCAGCTCGACCGTGCCGCGGATCAGCAGGATCTTCGGCGGGTGCACCTCGGTGTCGATCGTCAGGGCGACCGCCGGGTTGCGGCGCAGCGCCGGCAGCTTGGCGGCGTTCTTCGCGGTGCACAGGACGATCTGCGAGCCGTTCCAGGTGAACCCGATGGGGATCGAGCGGGGCGTGCCGTCGAGCGCGGTGTAGGCCAGCCGGGTCAGGTCCCGGGCCAGCAGCTCCTGGCTGAACGGGCGGTTCAGGATCTCGTCGATGGTGGTCTGCTGCATGGCGGTCTCCTCGTCGGATCGGCTGTGGTTCATGCCGGGGACGGAGTCGCGGGCGTCGTCTCGACACGACCAGAACGTGACCTGGGTCACTCCGTGATCGTGGGAGTCGAGCCGAAGAAAGGACGCAGCTCGAGCCATTCCGCGACCGGCTTCCCGCCCGCTCCCGGCGCGGCCGACAGCTCACCGGCCAGCTCGAGGGCGCGCTCGTAGCTGTCGACGTCGATGATCGTCCAGCCGGCGATGAGGTCCTTGGTCTCGGCGAACGGGCCGTCGGTGACCGGCGGGCGCCCCTCGCCGTCGAACCGGACCCAGGTTCCCCCGGAGGCGAGCGCCCGGTGCTCGACGAACTCGCCGGTCTCCTCGAGCCGTTTCCCGAAGTCCTCCATGTACTTCACGTGCGCCGAGATCTCCTCCGGCGTCCACTGGTCCATGGGCACGTCGTTGCCGGAAGCCGGGGCGCCGCGGTAGTGCTTCAGCAGCAGGTACTTGGCCATCGTCGTTCTCCTCGGTGCGGGTGCGGCCCATTTTGGCCGCGGCCGGCCCGGGGACGCAGCCGATCGCGCGTTCTCGACATCGCCGCCCCCAAGATTTCAGTCAGGCCGTCGGGCGGCCGGCTCCGGCGTAGTCGTCGCCGTCCTTGCGGTAGGAGTGCACCTGCACGGCCTGGCCGGTCTGCGGCGCGTCGATCATCTGCTGGTTGCCGATGTAGAGGCCGACGTGGTGGATCTTCGTCGCCGGCTCGCCGTAGAAGATGAGGTCGCCCAGCTGCGGATCGGTCACGTGCGAGACGCTCCGGAACTGCGTGTCGGCCGTGCGCATCAGCTTGACGCCGGCGCTCCCGTAGGCCGCCGTCGTCAGGCCGGAGCAGTCGAAGCCCGGGTCGTTGCCGCCGGTGCCGTTGCCGCCCCAGATGTAGGGGAGGCCGATCTTGTCGATGGCGAAGTTCACCGCGCTCAGCACCGCCGGGTTCGGCGCCGCCGAGCCCTGGCCGACCGTGCCGTAGACGTTGACCGTGGCCAGCGTCCGGTGCAGCAACAGCGGCGCCGACTGCAGCTTCGCGACCGAGTCCCACCACGGCTGGCCTTGGGACAGGTCGGTGCCGCCGTCGCACAGCGCGCGGCCGGTGGTCAGTGCGGCGTCGTCGATGTTCTGGACATCGGGCTTCCCGCCCGCGTAGCTCGCCTGGTACTTCGCCCAAATCGCGGGGGAGACCTGCATCGGCCCGGCGGCGTTCGCCGTCGAGACGACCTTGTTGTAGAAGTCCCGCACCTCGATGGTGCCGAGCGGCTTGTCCAGCACGCCGGTAGTGCCGAGCTGGCTGCCCTGCGCGCGGCCGTGGTCCGTGGTCACTTTTCCGACCGCGGCCAGCGTCACCCACGACAGGTGGCAGCCCGGGACGTCCTTGCCGATTTTCGTCGTCGCCTTCGCGTAGCCGACCATCGCGCGCAAGGGGACGTCGAGCCACTGACTGGTCTTGGACGCCCAGGCGTCGAACTCGCTCGCCTCGGGCACCTTCGGCGGCGCCAACGTCTGCGGGGGCGTGGTCGTTTTCGGGACGGACGTCGACTGCCTGACCGTCGCGGCGGCGTTCGTCGTCTCCTGCTGCTTCGGCGCGAACTGGACGCCGACGACGAGCGCGGCGGCGACCACGACCACCGCGGCCACCACGACGGCGGCCTTACGGCGCCGGGGTTCGGCCTCCTCCGCCGGCGCGGCCTCGGGCTCTTCGATCGGCACAACCTCGGGCTCGTCGCTCACCGCGCGGCTCCGGTCAACCGGTCGAGGACGAAACCGCGCAGGCCGTCGAGGTCGGTGTCCATCGCGACCTCGATCGGGCGCCCGGGCGTGAACTGCGGATCCTCTTCGCCGAGCCTTCGCCGGTCGACGAGCGTCTGCCCGCGCGCCGGGCCCAGCCCGCAGTCGACGTCGACGCGGTAGGTCTCGGTGCGCAGGATTCCCGGCGAGATCGCCTCCGCGACCGCGACGGCGTCGTGCATGACCATCCGGTCTTCGCCGAACACACGCGTGTAGTGCTGCCGGTAGGTGGACGTGAGGCCTTCGAGGGTGGCGCCGATCGGCCCCGACGCCGCGAGCTTCGCCAGCCAGTCGCCGTCGACCGCGCAGCGGTGGGTCAGGTCCAGCGGCACGAGCACGATCGGGACGTCCTCCTCGACCAGCACCCGGCGGGCCGATTCGGGGTCGCTCCAGATGTTGAACTCGGCGGCGGTGGTGCTGTTGCCGAAGGTCACCCCGCCGCCCATGATCACCAGCCGCGCGATCTTCGCCGCCGCGCCCGGGTGCGCCGCGAAAAGCGCGGCGATGTTGGTCAGCGGCCCGATCGGCGCGATGGTCACCGGATCTTCCGACGACTCCAGGATGTCGAGCATCAGGCGGACGGCGTCGCGCTCTTCGAGGGGCCGGGTCGCCTCCGGCAGCGTGTAGGAGTGGCCCGACAGACCGTCGCCGCCGTGGACCTCCTTGGCGTCGCGCGGCTTCGAATAGACCAGCGGCCGCGCGGCCCCGGCGGCCACGGGCACGTCGGTGCGGCCGAACAGCTCCAGCAGCCGGCGCGCGTTCGAGGTCGTGCGGTCCAGCGGCACGTTGCCGAACACCGACGTCACGCCCAGCAGTTCGACGTCCGGAGACAGCGCCGCCAGCGCGATCGCCAGCGCGTCGTCGACGCCCGGGTCGGTGTCGATGATCAGCTTCGTGCCCATCCAGCTCCCCTTGCCTGTGAACCCGTCTCGCACACAGGTTACGGTCACGGGCATGACGTCGATGTGGGGTGCGCCCGCGTTGTCGCGGGTGCGGGCCTGGCGGCGCGCGCGGCGCGATCCGCGGCAGGCGAAGTTCCTGACCGCCGACTCGCTGCGCTGGGTGCTGCGCAACCGCGCGTACACGCCTTGGTACCTGGTCCGGTACTACCGGCTGCTGAAGTTCCGGATCGCGAACCCGCACATCATCCTGCGCGGCATGCTCTTCCTCGGGAAGGACGTCGAGATCCACTGCCGGCCGGGCTACGGGCGGCTGGAGATCGGCCGCTGGGTGCACATCGGCGACGGCAACGCGATCCGCTGCCACGAGGGTTCGCTGCGGATCGGCGACAAGTCCGTGTTCGGCCGCCAGAACGTCATCAACTGCTACCTCGACATCGAGCTCGGCGCGGCGACGCTGGTCGCCGACTGGGTGTACATCTGTGACTTCGACCACGTCATCGCCGACATCCACGTGCCGATCAAGGACCAGGGCATCGTGAAGTCGCCGGTGCGCATCGGGCCGGACACGTGGCTCGGCACGAAGGTCAGCGTGCTGAAGGGCACCCGCATCGGCCGCGGCTCGGTGCTGGGCGCGCACGCGGTCGTCCGTGGTGACATCCCGGACTACTCGATCGCGGTCGGCGCGCCGGCCCGCGTGGTCCGCAACCGCGAAGAGGACTACGCGGCCGACGCGGCTCGCCGTGAAGCCGTCGCCGACATGGCGCGGAAGGCGAACAAGGCGCTGCAGAAGACGCTCGAGCAGTAGAACTACTCAGGTTCGGTGGTCCTCAGCCCGGACATAATGGCCGCGTGGGGGAACTCCGGAGCATGTGGTCCTCGATCGTCGTGGCGCTGTGCGCCGTGGGCCTACTGCTCGTCGTCCCGTTCTTGTTCTTGCAGGGTTTCCTGGCGAGCTTCCCGGTGCTCGGCACGAGTAGTCACGCGGGCGACGGCTACTTGACCTGGGCCGCCTGGCTCGGCGGCGGGCTGCCGCTGATCGGCGTCGTCGTCGCGGCTCTCGGGCGGCGCCGTGGGTGGACGTGGTTCTTCGGGATCTGCCTGGTCTTGGCCGTCGCGGTCGCCGGGATGAACTGGATCGACGACGTCCGCCACGCCCCGCCCGAGCCACCGGGGCCGCGGCACTGCGTCGAGCACAGCGGCGGCGGCAACGAGTGCCCGGGCGGCTGAGCTACTCCTCGAACGTCATCTCCGGCGGCGGCCGCCGGAAGCCGCGGGTGATCGCCGCCAGGACGACGATGCCGATCGCCAGCCAGACCAGCCCGAACACCAGCGCGATGCCGTCCAGGTTGACCAGTAGCCACAAATCGACCACGGCACCGATCACCGGAAAGACCACCCAGGTCAGCACGCGTTTCCCGGACCGGTCGCGCAGCCACGTGGCCAGGACGCTGACGTTGACGAACGTGAACGCCGTGAACGCCCCGAAGTTGATGAACGACGTCGACGTGCTGACGTCCAGCGTCAGCGCGACCAGCCCGACAAGGCCGGTCAGGACGATGCCGAACATCGGCGTCGCGAACCGCGGCTGGAGCTTGCCGAAGACCCGCGGCAGCACGCCGTCGCGGCCCATCGCGAACATCAGCCGCGACGCGCTCGCCTGCGCGGCGATCCCCGACGCGAACTGCGCCACGACCAGACCGGCGAGGAAGAACGACGCGAAGAGGTTGCCGCCGATCGTCGTCGCGATTTCGAACGCGGCCGACGACTCGTCGGTGAAGGTGCTGCCCGGGTGCGCGAGCTGGGTGAAGTAGGCGAGCACGATGAAGATGCCGCCGCCGATCAAGGCGGTGAACAGGATGGCACGGGGGATCGTCTTGCGCGGCTCGGTCGTCTCCTCGGTCAACGTCGTCACGGCGTCGAAGCCGAGGAAGGAGTACGTCGCGAGCGCGGCGCCGCCGGAGATCGTGCCCAGCGTGCTGCCCGGGTGGAAGAGCGGCTGCGTGCTCGCCAGCGAGCCGCCGACGTGCAGCACCTGCTTGACCGAAAGAACGACGAAGAAGCCGATCACCAGCAGCTGGAACGCCATGAGGACGAAGTTCGCCTTCTCGGCGATCTTGATGCCGAGCACGTTGAGGATGGTCGTCAGCAGGATAAAAGTGATCAACCAGATCCAATTGGGCACGGATGGGAACTCGGCCGACAGATAGGCGCCGCCGATCAGCCAGATGACCATCGGCAGGAAGAAGTAGTCGAGCAGCACGGCCCAGCCGACGAGGAACCCGGCGCGAGCGTCGACCGCTTTCCGGACATAGGTGTAGGCGGAGCCCGCGACGGGGTGGGTGGCGGCCATCTTCCCGTAGCTCGCCGCTGTGAACAGCATCGCGACCAAGGCGAGCAGGTACGCCGAAGGCACAGTGCCCTCGGTCGTCGTCGCGACGATGCCGAACGTGCCGAGCACGATCAGCGGAGCCATGTAGGCGAGCCCGAACAGGACGACGCCGGGCAGGCCGAGCCGGCGCTGCAGGGCGGCCGGGGCCGCGGCCGTGGAGGTCATCGGTCGTCTCCTTCTCGTGGACGCCAGCGGTCCGGGTCGATCCGGCCCTGGTAGAGCGGCAGGTCCAGGGGCGCGTCGGCGGGGGTGAACTGCGCCCACATGCGGTTGGTGCCCGCGGTGCCGTCACGGCGAACGCGCGCCACCTCGTCGAGGTCGATCGTGTGGGCGAGGACGCCTTCTGTCCGGCCGGGCAACGCGCCGAGCACGTCACCCTCGGGCCCGACGAGCAGGCTGTCGCCCATCCCGAACGGCCCGGCCGTGTTCACGCTGGCGACGAAGACCTGGTTGACGATGGCGTTCGCCCGGGCCAGGACGAGCTCTTGGGCGCGGTCGGGAGTCGTGGTCTGGACGGGGTTGAGCACGATCTCGGCCCCCATCCAGGCGAGGTGCCGGGTCACTTCGGGGAACCAGGCGTCGTAGCAGATGGAGAAGCCGACGCGGCCGGCGTCGGCCAGATCGGCGACGACGAACCGATCGCCGGGGTCGTACGGCTCGTGCGGCCGCCAGGGGAAGACCTTCCGGTACCAGCCGGCCAGCTCGCCTTGCGGCGAAAAGACCAGGGCGGTGTTGAACAGCTCGCCGTGGTCGCCTTCTTCGCAAACGGTGCCGGGCGCGAGCCAAATCCCCAGGTCGCCGGCGAGTTCGGCGAGTTCCGTGGTCCGTTTTCCGGTCAAGGGCCGAGCGGCGGCCCGGAGCTGCTCGGTCCGTTCGTCGCCTTCGCCGTCGACGCCGCAGAGGTGCAGCTCGGGGAAGGCGGCCAGGCGCGTGTCCGGAAACCGGCCAAGGACCGCTTCGACCTCGCCCGCGAACCCGCCGTCTCCGACGGGCCGGGGCGGCGCTTGCACGAGGGCGATCGGCAGTGGTCGCGGCATGGACGAAAAATAGTCCATCTTGAACACTTAAACAAGACTGCTCAAGATGAGCAGTTTGTGCGGTACGGTCGATTCATGGCGACGGCAGACCTGAGCGCGCCGGCATTGACCGGCATCCGGAGGCTGTCCGCGCTGGACACCGTCCGCGCTCGCATCGCGCTCGCGGTCGAGCTCGGCCTGCTTAATCCGGGGGAGCGACTGCCGGCGAACGCCGAGATCGCGCGAGCCCTCGGCGTCGCGGAGATCACGGTCCGCCGAGCCCTGGAGTCGTTGGTCGGCGACGGCCTGATCGAGCGCCGCCGCGGCCGAGGCGGCGGAACGCTCGTGGCCGAAAATCCACCGGCGGAGAAGGTTGGCGAGGTCGGCGCGTACCGCGAATCGGCGGCCGAGGTCCGTGACCTGATCGACCACCGCCTGGTCCTGGAGACGGGTCTGGCCCAACTGGTGGCGAAGCGGTCGCCGGACCTACCGCGCTTGCGGACGTTGGTCGCCCGCATGGACACGGCGGCGGGCTGGGCGGAGTTCCACGAGCTGGACGCGGAGTTCCACCGAACGGTGGCGGCTCCCGCCCCGGCCGCGGCGGTGGCGCAGTACGAGACGGTGCTGGCCGAGCTGTACCGGTTCTACCTGCCGTACCCGATGACGAAGCTGCGCGAGTCGAACCGCGACCACGCACGACTGGTGAAGGCGCTGGCAGCGGGCGACCCGGACGCGGCCGCCCGGGTGACGAGGAAGCACGTGCGCGGTCTGCACCGGACCATGTTCGTCGGCCTGTCCGGAGGGGACCCGTCGTCGGCCGAAAACTGACGACGGCTTGGTCGGCCGCTGCGGCCAGCAGGACCCGGTCCGGCGATGGTCGAGACCCGACGACCGCTGTCGCCGCCAGCACGACCCGGCCCGGCATTGGTCGATATTCGACGACAGCCGCCGCCCGAAGCCGGGCGAGGCCTGCCTTTGGTCCGGAAGGCGACTGGTGGCACGGTCCCGGCCGTTCGGCGGTGATCATCGGCTGATCGGCCGATTTCTCGCGAACGCCCTCCCGGCAGCCTGAGCCCATGTCGATCACCCGGTTCGCCGTCCCGCTGCTCGCCGCCGTGGCGCTCGTTCCCGCTGTGCCCGCGGTCGCCGCCGCGGATGGCCTCTCCTGGCAGCTCTGCTCCGCCGTCGCGAAAGGCTGGGACTCCGACGACAAGCGCAGCGAATGCGCCCTCGTCCCGGTACCCCTCGACTACGCCGATCCGGATGGTCCGAAAATCGACATCGCCGTCAGCCGGATCAAGGCGACCGGCACGAAAACCGGCGCCGTCCTGCTCAATCCCGGTGGTCCCGGTCAGTCCGGCATGACCATGCCGCGCAGCATCGCCGGCAGCCGGGCCGGTGGCATCGGCGTCCACCACGACCTCATCGGCTTCGACCCACGGGGTGTCGGCTACAGCGCCGACCTGCCGTGCGCGGTCGACTTCCCGGAACCGGACCCCGGCGTCCCCGACAAGGAGAAGACCCGCGAAGCCGTGGAGCGCGCGGCCGCCGCGAACCGCGAGTGCGTCGCCGCGCACCCAGCCTTCGTCCGCAACCTGACCACGCCGACCATCGCCCGCGACCTGGACCGGATCCGGCAGGCCCTCGGCGAGGACAAGATCGGCTACTACGGCGTCTCCTGGGGCACCGCGCTCGGCGCGCAATACCGGTCGCTCTTCGACGACCACGTCGACAAGATGCTGCTCGACTCCGTCATGCCGCCGGATCTGAATGTCACCGAAATGGACGACGGCCAGGCGACCGCCGGTGAGAACACCTTCCACGAATTCGCGTCCTGGATCGCCCGCTACGACGCCGTCTACCACTTCGGGACCACCGAGCCCGTGGTCGGGAAAGCCCTCCTCGATCTGCGGGCCGAGTTCGGCGCGACCGTCAACGGCATGCTCGCCAACCCGCGCCGCGAGTGGGCCGGCCTGGCCGGGCAACTCGCGGCCCTCCGCGACGGCGGGACCCCCGCGCCGACGTCCGCGAAGACCCCGGGCTTCGGCTGGAACGGCGAGCCGCAAGCGTTCAACCACTTCCAGCAGACGGCCCTGCTCTGCAACGAGTCGCCGAGCCCTCGCGACTTCGACACCGTCTGGCAGCACCGCCTCGACCGGATGAAGCGACTCCCGGTCGCGGGCGGCTACGGCCTCTACGAACAGCTCTGCGTCGGCTGGCCGCTGGACGCGCGGCCGTGGTCGTTCGCGAACGGCGAAAGTCCGTTGCAGCTCGTCGGCCACGCCTACGAGCCGGTCACGCCCATCGGCTGGGCCCTCCGGATGCAGCAGAGGATCGGCGGCGCGCTCATGACCGTCGAGGACGACGTCCACGGCTCGCTGTCCTCGCTGCCGTGCGCCGACGCCGCCGTCACTTTTTTCGACACGGGTCAGACGACGTCGAAGCCGTGCCCCGGCGCACCGACCCCCAAGCCGTGATTCAGTGGGCCCGCAGCTGCTCGCGAACCTCCATCAGCGCGAAGCCGAGCAGGTTCAGCCCGCGCCAGTAATCCGGCTTGGTCGCATTCTTCTCCTCGCGCGCGAGGCCGCTGCCCCAGACGAGGTCCTTCTTGGACGCCTCGACGAGCACCGCCTCGCCGGTCCCGAGCAGGAACCGGCGCAGGTCGCGGTGGGCCCGGAACTTGGCCAGGTTGCCGTCGACGACGATGTCGAACCGGTGCCGCTCCCAGGTCGCGGCGTCGAACCCGGCGACCTCGCGGCCGAGCACCTTCGCCGTCTTCGCGTCGGCCGTCTCCCGGATCAGCGCGGCCTTCTCGTGGTCGCCGAAGAGCTCGGCCTTGCCGGCCATCATGTAGTGCTCGGCGGTCGGGTAGATGACGCCGTCGGCCTCGAACGGGTCGACCCACCACTGGCTCAGGCAGCTCGCCGTCACCCGCCCGGATTTCGTGGGCGTGTGCCCGTAGAACAGCAGGTATTCGGGCTCCGCACCCTCGTGGACCTTTTCGCGCAACGCCTCGACACTGCGGATCCCGTCGACCTTCACCATCCGCTTAGTGGACCACGCGCTCAGAGCAGGAAGTGGAACAGGGGGCTGCCCGGCTCGATCCGCTCCACCTGGAGCGGGCTCGCGTCCATCCGCGCCAGCAGACCCGGAAGGTCGGATGACCGGGCGATTTCCACGCCGACCATCGCCGGGCCCATCTCGCGGTTGGTGCGCTTGACGTACTCGAAGCGGGTGATGTCGTCCTCGGGCCCGAGCACCTGTTCGAGGAACCGCCGCAGCGCGCCCGGCTCCTGCGGGAACCCGACGAGGAAGTAGTGCTTCAGCCCTTCGTGCATCAGCGAGCGTTCGAGGATCTCGCTGTAGCGGCTGACGTCGTTGTTGCCGCCGGAGACCACGACCACGACGGTTTGCCCCGGCTCCACCTGGACCACCGTGCCGAGCGAGGCGGCGGCCAGCGCGCCTGCGGGCTCGGCGATGATGCCGTCGGACTGGTACATCGCCAGCATCTCGGTGCACACCGCGCCCTCGGCGACGGCGGTCAGCTCGGCGCCGCTCTCGCGGATCAACGGGTAGGTGACGTCGCCGGCGACGCGCACGGCAGCGCCGTCGACGAACGAGTCGAGCGAGGGCAGCCGCACCGGCTGCCCGGCGTCCAGCGCTGCGGCCATGCACGCCGCGCCCGCGGGTTCGACGCCGACGATCCGGACGTCCGGGTGCCGCTCCCGCAGCCAGCTGCCGACGCCGGCGAGCAGTCCGCCGCCGCCGACCGGGACGATTACGACGTCCGGCACGAAGCCGAGCTGCTCGATGACCTCCAAAGCGACTGTGCCCTGGCCGGCGACCGTGCGGACGTCGTCGAACGCCGGCACGAGCGTCGCGCCGGTGCGCCGGGCGTCTTCGTTGGCCGCCGCGAAGGCGTCTTCGTACGTTTCGCCGACGACGATGACCTCGATGTGCGCGCCGCCGAGCGTCGCGATGCGTTCGCGCTTCTGCCGCGGCGTGGTGCCCGGGACGTACACGCGGCCGTTCGCACCCAGCCGGCGACACGCGTACGCGACGCCCTGGGCGTGGTTGCCCGCGCTGGCGCAGACGACGCCGAGTGAGCGCGTGGAGTCGTCCAGCTGGACGATGAAGTTGTAGGCGCCGCGGATCTTGTACGACCGGACGGTCTGCAGGTCTTCGCGCTTCACCCAGACCTGGGCGTCGACCCGGGACGACAGTCGCGCGCTCGGCTCCAGCGGCGTGCGGGTCACCACCCCGGCCAGCCGCTCGGCGGCCTTCTCGATGGTCGCCGCGGTCACCGTGTCGATGTCGTGCACCTCGATGAATCTACGACTCGCACGTCCCGGGCAACCGCCCGGCCCTCCGGCCGCATCAAAGGGGTGACGAACAGGACAGGGGGCGCCGGTGGACGACTTCACCGAGTACGTGACGGCACGGGCCGGCTGGCTGCGCAAGGTCGCGTACCTCCTTTGCGGGGACTGGCACCGGGCCGACGACCTGGTGCAGACGGCGATCACCCGGCTCTACGCGAACTGGCCGCGCGCCGCCCGGGCGGACAACCTCGACGGCTACGCGCGCCGCACGCTGGTCAACGCCTACCTCGCCGAGCAGCGGACGTCGTGGTGGAAGCGGGTGGACCTGCGCGGCGCCGACCACGACCCGCCACCGGGGCCGGGCCCGGACCTCGACTCGGCGCTGGACCTGCGGGCCGCGCTGGACCGGCTGCCCGCGCGCCAGAGGGCGACCGTCGTCCTGCGCTACTTCGGCGACCTGCCGGTGGCCGAAACCGCGCGTGCCCTCGGGTGCTCCGAAGGGACCGTCAAGAGCCAGACCGCGAAGGCCGTGGACACGCTCCGCGAGCTGCTGCGCGAGCCGATCCGGGAGGGACGAGCATGACCGACTCCGAGCTGGCCACGATGCTGAAGGACCTGGCCGACACGCCCGCGCCACCGCTCCGGATCGACGTCGACCGCGCGCGCCGCGCCGGCGGACGTCGTCGTCGCGCGCGGACCACGGCGCTGGTCGTCGGCTGCGCCGCGGTGGTGACGGCCGCGGGCCTGACGGCCGTGTCCGTGTTCAGGCCCACGCCACCACCCGCGCCGGCGGCCGTCCTGCCCAAGCCCGCGCCCGTCGCACCGGCGCCCACTGACAACCCGCTGGTGGCGAAGGCGAGCTTCGGCTGGCTGCCGGAGCCGATCAAGGGCATCGAGTACGGCGTCGGCGGCCACGGCGACTACGCGCTGGCCATCGGCCGTGGGGAGCTGGCGCCGATGATCTGGCTCGCGGTGTACGACCAGGAACCGCCGTTGGACCGCAGGCACGACATGGGCGGGCGGGCGGTGCGCGTCCCGGTCCGGGTCGGCGACCGCGACGGATACTGGGTCACGGCCGACGCCGGGGATCCGCTCAACCAGGGCAACAGTTACCTGCGCTGGCCGACCTCGGACGGCCGCTGGGCCGAGCTGAACGCGTACTACCTCGCCCTGCCCGACCTGCAGCAGGTCTTGCTGCGCGTCGCCGGCGAGGTGACGTTCGCGAATCGTGCGGTGCCCTTGCCGCTGCACGTCACCGGTCTGCCGGAGTCCTTCCGGGTCGCCGACGTCGGCTTGTGGCGCCGTCCCGACACCGACGGCGTCCCGTGGCGGGCGGTGCTGCAGTACTCGTCGAACGGCGCGCTGGCGACGATCACGGTCTCCCTGCCCGGCGGCCAGGCGGATGGTCTCGGCAAGCCGGTCTGCGCGACGAAGAACGGGCTGAAGGCGTGCGTCGCGATCGACCACCCGGAGGCCGCGGGCATCGACAGCCGGACCCTGCTCGACCGCATCACGCTGATCGGCCCCGACGAGTCGAAGTGGACCACGCACGTCATTGGATGATGGGATGATCAGCTCTTCGGCACCGCCGGGTAGGGGACGAAGGTGCTGGTGTTCTCGTCCACCGTGAGCTGCTTCCCGATGGTCGGGAACGCACGCTGCGAGCAGGCCGGCCGTTCGCAGACTTTGCAGCCCATCCCGATCGGCGTCGCCGCGGCCGGCTCGTCGAGATCAAGACCAGTCGAATAGACGAGCCGGCCCGCGTGACGAAGTTCGCAGCCCAGACCGACCGTGAACGTCTTCCCCGGACTGCCGTACCCGCCGATGTTGCGCGACACCGTGCGCGCGACCCAGAAGTAACTCTTCCCGTCGGGCAGGGTCGCGATCTGGGTGAGGATCTTCCCCGGCTGGGTGAACGCCTCGTAGATGTTCCACAGGGGACAGGCGCCACCCACCCGGGAGAAGTGGAACCCCGCCGCGGACTGGCGCTTCGACATGTTCCCCGCCCGGTCCACCCGCACGAACGAGAACGGCACCCCGCGCTGCCTCGGACGCTGCAAAGTGGACAGCCGGTGGCACACGGTCTCGAAGCCGACGCCGTAGTGGTCGCACAGCCGCTCGATGTCGTAGCGGAACCGTTCGGCCGTGGCCAGGAACGGTCCATAGGGGAGGATCAGCGCCCCCGCGAAGTAGTTGGCCAGGCCCACGCGCGCCAGCGAGCGCGCGGCCGGCCCGGAGAACGCCCACGAGTCGGCCAGCTCCGTGATCAGGTCGTCGTACTCGAGCAGCGCGATCTGCGAAGCCATGCGAAACGCCTGCTGCCCGACCCGCAGGCTGGGCGCCAGCCGCAGCACCCGCGTCACCGGCTCGTAGCGGTGCTGCTGACCGGCGGATTCGTCGATCCCGTCGTTGGTCACTTCGACGCCGTAGCGCTGCCAGAGCCGTTCCTTCAGCGCGCCGAGCACCTGGCCGCGCTGCAGCGGGATGTCGGCCGCCATCTTCTCGGCGCGTTCGTCCAGTTCGGCGACATAGTTCTCGCGCTCGTAGAAGAAGTCGCGGACCTCCTCGTGCGGTAGGGGGGCCGCCGCGCTGCCGTGCAGGCCCAGGCCGTTTTCCGTGGTCAGCGCGGCGGTGCTCTCGACGGCGTTGCGGTAGCTGCGGTGCAGCTTGACCAGCGCCTGCGCGAGCGCCGGCAGGTTCGTGGCCAGCTCGTTGAGTTCGCTGGTGGTGACGTCGACGCCGAGGACCTCGTCGAGCAGGGCTTCCTTGACGTCGGCGACCAGCCGGGACGTGTCGTTGTTCGCGAAGAACTCGGTGTCCACCCCGAACGCCTGCGTGATCCGCAGCAGGACCGGGACCGTCAGCGGACGCGAGTTGTGCTCGATCTGGTTGAGGTAGCTGGGTGAGATCTCCAGCACACGAGCGAGGTCGGCCTGGCTCATCGACCGGCTTTCGCGCAAATGGCGCAACCTCGCTCCGGCGAAAGTCTTCTCCATTCGAGCCCCTCTCTCCGGAAGGTTTCCGGTCCTGAACGGTTACGTGAACGGTCAAGAACGCGGATTTTCGGTGTGTTGCGAAACGGCAATTAGCAACCTTTGCAAAGAGCGTACGTACCCTTCGCACAAATTGGCAACTTGGATAGCTAGACCGGGTTTTCCCAGCCGTGCAAGGGTCGGATCAGGCAAGGCGAGCAATCGCAAACTTCGCAACACCGGGAGATCCGATGACGGAACAGGCCAAGCAGGCGGCCGCGGAGCTGGCGGCGCAGTGGGCGAACGACTCCCGCTGGGCGGGCGTGCAGCGCTCCTACTCGGCTGAGGACGTCGTCAAGCTGCGCGGCAGCGTCGTCGAAGAGCACACCCTGGCCCGCCGTGGCGCGGAGAAGCTGTGGAACCTCCTGCACACCGAGGACTACGTCCACGCGCTCGGCGCCCTCACCGGGAACCAGGCCGTCCAGCAGGTCCGCGCGGGCCTGCAGGCCATCTACCTGTCGGGCTGGCAGGTCGCGGCCGACGCCAACCTGTCCGGCCAGACCTACCCGGACCAGAGCCTCTACCCGGCCAACTCGGTGCCGGCCGTGGTCCGCCGCATCAACAACGCGCTGGGCCGCGCCGACCAGATCAACTGGGCCGAGGGCAACACCGACATCGACTGGTTCGCCCCGATCGTCGCCGACGCCGAAGCCGGCTTCGGTGGCCCGCTCAACGCGTTCGAGCTGATGAAGGGCATGATCGCGGCCGGCGCCGCGGGCGTGCATTGGGAAGACCAGCTCGCGTCCGAGAAGAAGTGCGGCCACCTCGGCGGCAAGGTCCTCATCCCGACCAAGCAGCACGAGCGCACGCTGAACGCCGCCCGCCTCGCCGCGGACGTGCTGAACGTGCCGTCTCTGATCGTCGCCCGCACCGACGCGCAGGCCGCGACGCTGCTGACCAGCGACGTCGACGAGCGCGACCAGCAGTTCCTGACCGGCGGCCGCACCGCCGAGGGTTTCTACGAGGTCACCAACGGCATCCAGCCGTGCATCGAGCGCGGCCTGGCCTACGCCCAGTACGCCGACCTGCTCTGGATGGAGACCTCGGAGCCGGACCTCGAGGTGGCGCGCAAGTACGCCGAGGCCATCAAGGCGAAGTTCCCGGACCAGATGCTGGCCTACAACTGCTCGCCGTCGTTCAACTGGAAGAAGCACCTGGACGACGCCACGATCGCGAAGTTCCAGCGCGAGCTCGGCCACATGGGCTACAAGTTCCAGTTCATCACGCTGGCCGGCTTCCACGCGCTGAACTACTCGATGTTCGACCTGGCGCACGGCTACGCCCGCGAGGGCATGACCGCCTACGTCGACCTGCAGGAGCGCGAGTTCGCTTCGGAGAGCCGCGGCTACACCGCCACCAAGCACCAGCGCGAGGTCGGCACCGGCTACTTCGACAACGTCGCGACGGCGCTGAACCCGGAGAGCTCGACCACCGCGCTCAAGGGCTCCACCGAAGAAGCCCAGTTCCACTGATCCCGGCCGCGGCCTGACGGCGACCCCCTCCGTCGTCAGGCCGCGTCCCTCCCTTCTTTCCTTCCCTGCACAGCTCTGCTCGCGGAGGCATCCCATGGTTGATCGACTGAACTACCGCATCGAGGTCACCGGGCCGGTCGAGGGCCGGTTCGCCGAAATCCTGACCCCGGCGGCACTCGACTTCCTGGCCAAGCTCGACAACACGTTCGCCGGACGCCGACGCGAGCTGCTCGACGCCCGTCGCGTGCGCCGCGAGGAGCTGCAGTCCGGCGAGAAGCCGCTCGGCTTCCTGCCCGAGACGCGCCGGGTGCGCGACGACCACTCGTGGCAGGTCGCGCCGACCGCGCCGGGTCTGGAGGACCGCCGCGTCGAGATCACCGGCCCGACCGACCGCAAGATGACGGTCAACGCGCTGAACTCCGGCGCGAAGGTGTGGCTGGCGGACTTCGAGGACGCGACGTCGCCGACGTGGCACAACGTCATCGACGGCCAGCTCAACCTCTACGACGCGATCCGCCGCAACATCGACTTCACCACCGAGGCCGGCAAGCAGTACACGATCGGCGACGACCCGGCGACGATCGTCGCGCGCCCCCGCGGCTGGCACCTGGTGGAGAAGCACATCCGCATCGACGGGCGCCCGGTGTCGGCGAGCCTGGTCGACTTCGGCCTGTACTTCTTCCACAACGCGCGCCAGCTGCTCGCGCGCGGCGTCGGCCCGTACTTCTACCTGCCGAAGCTGGAAAACCACCTCGAAGCGCGCCTGTGGAACGACGTCTTCCTGCTGGCACAGCGCGAGCTCGGCATTCCGCGCGGCACGATCCGCGCCACCGTGCTGATCGAGACGATCACCGCGGCCTTCGAGATGGACGAGATCCTTTACGAGTTGCGCGAGCACGCGGCGGGTCTCAACGCCGGGCGCTGGGACTACATCTTCAGCATGATCAAGAACTTCGCCGCGCATGGCGCCGACTTCGTGCTGCCGGACCGCGCGCAGGTCACGATGACCGTGCCGTTCATGCGCGCCTACACCGAGCTGCTGGTGAGCACCTGCCACCAGCGCGGCGCGCACGCCATCGGCGGCATGGCCGCGTTCATCCCGAGCAAGGACCCGGAGATCAACGCGACCGCGGCCGAGAAGGTCCGCGCCGACAAGGAACGCGAGGCCGGCGACGGTTTCGACGGCTCGTGGGTCGCGCACCCCGGCCTGGTCCCGATCTGCCGGGAGGTCTTCGACGGCGTGCTCGGCGGCTGGCCCAACCAGCTCGGCAAGCTGCGCGAAGACGTCCACGTCACCGCCGAGGACCTGCTCGACGTGGCCAGCGCCGGCGGCGAGGTCACCGAAGCGGGCGTGCGCGCGAACATCAACGTCGCGCTGCGCTACGTCGACGCGTGGCTGCGCGGCACCGGCGCGGCGGCGATCCACAACCTGATGGAGGACGCGGCCACGGCGGAGATCGCGCGCTGCCAGGTCTGGCAGTGGATCCGCAACGGCACGAAGCTCGAGGACGGCACGGCGCTGACCCGCGAGCTGGCGGTCGAGTACCTGAACGACGAACTCGCGTCGGTGCGGGCGGAGCTCGGTACCGGCAACCGCCTCGACGACGCGTACGAGATCTTCACCGAAACCGCGCTGGGCGAGAAGCTGGCGAGCTTCCTCACCACGGGTGCCTACGCGCGGTACCTCACGGACGCCCGGTAGCAGGGCCCCGGTCGCCCCTACCTGACGAGGGGCGGCCGGATCCACACTGATTGGGATGGTGTGGTCCGGAACTGGTCCGGCGACGATGGCTCCCCGTCGCCGGACCAGTTTCGTCGTTTTGCTTCTCCGGGCAACCTCCGCGCCCGCCGGTCCCGTTTGACACGGTGTGAGGGCGACGAGGAGGAACACGTGAAACGGCCGGAAGAGGCGGGGTTCCGCGACTACGTCACGGCCCGGATGGACGTCCTGCGCCGGACGGCTTACCTGCTGTGCCGGGACTGGCACCTCGCTGACGACCTGGTGTCGATCACCATCGGCAAGCTGTACCGGCACTGGCCGCGGGTCCGGCTGATGGACCACGTCGACGCCTACGTGCACCGGATCCTGGTGCGGACCTGGCTCGACGAGAAGGCCCGGGCGTGGCGGCGGGAGGAGCCGGCGGAGACGCTGCCGGAACCGGCCGTGCTGCCCAGTGACGACGTCGTCGAACGGCTCGGCCTGCTCGAACTGCTCGACGCACTGCCGCCACGGCGCCGGGCCGCCGTCGTGCTGCGCTACTACTGCGACCTCTCCGTCGAGGACACCGCCGAGATTCTCGAGTGTTCGTCCGGGACCGTGAAGAGCCAGACCGCGCGCGGGCTCGACTCGCTGCGCGCGCTCGTCGTCGCGAGCCAGAGCTGAAGGAGGAGCCATGAGCAGGGAACAGTTCGATGTGGCGATCGGCTCGGTGCCGGCGTCCACAGTGGACTTCGACGCGGTCCTGGACCGCGAACGCCGTCGCGCGCGGGTGCGCCGGGTGGCGCCGTGGACGGCCGCGGGTGCGGGGGTGGCGGCGGTGGCCGTCGTAGCGGCGACCGTGTTCGCGCCCGGCGACCCCGGTGCGGCGGCGGTGATGCCCGGGAGCTCACCTTCGGCGTCACCCGACCCGTGCGCCCACGATCCCTTCCCGCCGCAGACCGGCGCGCCGATCCCGGAGACCGCCGACGTCGCCGCGAAGCGGCTCAGCGGTGTGCTCACTTCCGCCGTCCGGCCGCGGGTCGCGGCCGGAACGCAGCTTCAGCCGCACGCCCAGGGCGAGTACCCGAAGGGGAAGCAGCACGGGCCACTGACCTTCTACCACGTGTTTTCCGCGAGGGTGGCGCACGAGGGGGCGTGCAGCGGCGGCGAGGACTACTTCATGGCCGCGGCGACGACGGCCGGCTCGGCGGGCACGGGCAACGTCTGGGCGATCGTCACGCGGCTCGGCGGCAACGCCACACCGGCCACCGAGTGCGCCCCTCCGCCCGGCGGTTCGGAGGGCGGGTGCGACCGGACGTCCGGGCCGAACGGCGAAACGATCGTCGCACTGACGTTCACCTATCCCGAGGACTCGACCGTCAACCGGGTCAACGTCACCAAGCCCGACGGCACGGGCGTCATCATCGAGGCGGAGAACGTCGCCGACAGTGCGAAGCAGAAGCATGACGATTCGCCGGACGGGCCGCCGCCGCTGAGTCTCGCCCAGCTGAAGGCGGTCGCGCTCGACCCGGGGCTGACGCTCTATCCCTGAGCGGCCAGAAGGACCTTCGCGGCTTCGCGGGCCGTGCTCGCTTCGCCCGGATCACCGGTGATCGCGGCGAGCACGGTCGCGCCTTCGACCAGCGAGAACAGCTGGTCGGCGATGGTTTGGTCCGGAACGAGACCACGCAGGTAGGCCCGGACGTGGTCCTTGTGCTCGCGGATCGCGGCCGCGATGCCCGGCGCCGGTTCACCGAACTCGCCGAACGAGTTGATGAACGCGCAGCCGCGGAAACCGGGCTCGGCGACCCAGTTCCGCAGCCAGCCGAACACGGCGAGCGGGTCGTCGCCGTGGGCGTGGACGAATTCGCGCAACGACGCCCGCCAGCGCTCGTCGCGGCGCCGGAGATAGGCCTCGACCAGGTCGTTCTTCGCCGGGAAGGTCTGGTAGAGCCGCTTGAGGGAGACGCCCGACCGAGCGCGGACGGCGTCCATCCCGACCGCTTGGACGCCGTGGGCGTAGAAGAGTTCCTCGGCGGCTTCCAGGAGCCGGTCGGTCGCCTCCGTGGGAGTCATGTCACCTGCCTCTGGTGCGGAGAATGAACGTTCTCTAGTCTAGCGGGGTGGCTGGAGAACGGACGTTCTCCTCGGTGCTAAGGAGCTCACATGACCCCGCGTCCGCCGTTCCCGCCGTTCGACGAGGACACCGCCCGCCAGAAAGTCCAGGCCGCCGAGGACGCTTGGAACACCCGCGACCCGGAGCGCGTCTCGCTCGCCTACACGGAGGATTCCGTGTGGCGCAATCGCGACCAGCACGTCGTGGGCCGCGCGGACATCGTCAGGTTCCTGACGGCGAAGTGGGAGCGCGAGCTGGACTACGCGTTGCGCAAGGAGCTGTGGGGCTTCCGCGGCAACCGCATCGGCGTCCGGTTCCAGTACGAGTCCCGCAACGCCGACGGCCAGTGGTTCCGCAGCTACGGCAACGAGCTGTGGGAGTTCAGTGACGAAGGGCTGATGCGCCGGCGGGAGGCGAGCATCAACGATCTGCCGATCGAGTCATCGGATCGTCGGATCTTCGGACCGCGCCCGGAGTCCGAACACGGCGTCCTGCTGCCGATCTTCTGAGTCCGCTTCGGGCGTAACCGCGCCCTTTCGCGCCCGGCCGTGGGCATGCTCGTGCCATGACGGCACCGGCGTTCGGCGGCGAAGTGAGCGAGTACTACCAGCGGTTCCGCCGCGGCTACCCGCCCGCGGTGGGGGACGCGCTGACGGCGGCGTTCGCGCTGACGCGCGACGACGTCGTGCTCGACCTCGGCTGCGGAACCGGCCAGCTCACCCGGGTCCTGGCGCCCCGGGTGGGCGCGGTGCTGGGTATGGACCCGGAACCGGCGATGCTCGACCAGGCCCGCAAGGCGGGTTCGCCGCCGAATGTGAGCTGGCTCTTGGGCGCGGACTCCGACCTCGACGCGCTGACGCCGGCGCTCGGCCCGGGCCGGCTGGCCGCGGTGACGGTGGCGCAGGCGTTGCACTGGATGGACCACGCCCGGTTGTTCGCGGCGGCGCGCTCGTTCGTGCGTCCGGGCGGCGGTGTCGCGGTGGTGACCAACGGCGAGCCGCTGTGGCTGTAGGACACGGCGTGGTCGGCGGCGCTGCGCGAGGTGGTTTCGTCGTATCTGGGGACGCCGCTGCACAGCACGTGCGGAACGGACGACACGAGCCAGTCGCGCTACGCGGACGCTCTCTCGGCGGCGGGATATGCGGTCGATTCCCAGGTCGTCTCGTATGACGCGCCGCTGAGTGTCGAGGAGATCGTCGGTGGCGTTTTTTCGGCCATGAGCCCGTCACAGCTGCCGCCGCCCGAGGCGCGGCCGGCGTTCACCGAGCGCGTCCGGGAGGCGGTGGTTCCGCACGGACCAGTGCGGGAGCAGGTTCGGGTGCGCATCCTGACCGGGACCCGCTGACCGGTCACGGAAGGCGAATGGGTACCGGCCCGTAGAGTTCCGCTTATTGTTTCCCCGGGAACCGGCGCGGATGCTCGCTGCGAGGCGCGTTCTTGCGCCGGTCTTCCCGAGGAGTCCCCATGACCAGCAAGTTGAGAGCTGTCGTCGCCGCCGTCTTCGTCGTGTTTTCGTTCTCGTTCGGCGCTGTGGCGACGGTGTCCGCGGCCCCTTCGGCGCACCCGGACTGCGTCCGGCCCTGTCACTTCTGAGCGCGCCGCTACCTACAGTTCCTGAACCGGCGCTGCGAGGTCCGGCCCGCTTGAAGCCCGGCCGGCCGATCCACGCTCGGCCGAGCTATTCGTCGGCCTCGTCTACCTACAGTTCCGGCACTCCGGCCGCGACCGGCTCGAACGCGTTGCCGGTGGCGATCTTCGGCCGCGGCAGCTCGACGGGCTCGCCCGGTTTGGTCCGCTTGTAGACCGCGGCGGTCGCCTCGGCGATCCGGCCCCAGTCGAAGTCCGCGGCCAACCGCGACTGCGCAGCCTTCGCCCGCTTCGCCGCGGCCGGCGCGTCGTCGAGCACGGCCGTCACCGCGTTGGCCAGTTCCGCGACATCGCCGGGGCTGAACGCCAGCCCGGTCTCGCCGTGCACCACGACCTCGCCGAGACCGCCGGCCGTCGACGCGACCAGCGGGGCCTTCGCCGCCGCGGCCTCCAACGCGACGATCCCGAACGGCTCGTACCGGCTGGGCAGCACGACGGCGTCGGCCGCGGCCAGTGCCGCGCGCAGGTCGCGGTCCGACAGGTGCCCGACGAAGTCGACCGCGCGCCGCACCCGCAGCTTCCGCGACTGCTCGACCAGCTCGTCGAAGTGTCGTCCTTTTCCGGCGACGACCACCCGCGTGCCGGGGTGGCGGCGCCGGATGCGGGGGAGCGCGGCCAGCAGGTCCTGCACGCCCTTCTCCCACTCGAGTCGTCCGAAATAGAGCAACAGTGGCGCCCCGGCCGGGCTGTAGACCTGGCGGGCGCGAGCGATCTCCTTCGTCGGCACCTGCCAGCCGCGTTCTTCGATGCCGTTGTGGATCACCGTGACGTCGCCGGCCTCGACCTCGAAGAGGTGCGCGACCTCGCGGCGCATGGCCTGCGAGCAGGTGATGAGCGCGTCGGCGCGGTTCGCCAGCCACCACTCGACCGAGTGAACCTGCTGGTTCAGTGAGTGCGACAGCCAGCCCGAGTGCCGGCCGGCCTCGGTCGCGTGGATCGTGCCGACCAACGGCACCCGCGCGGCCTCGGCGATCGCGATGGCCGGGTGCCCGACCAGCCAGTCGTGTGCGTGCACGACGTCCGGCTGCCAGCCGCGCAGCAGGTCCTGCGCCGCGCGGATCATGGCGTGTCCCATGGCCAGCGTCCAGGCGACGAGGTCGCGTTCGAACGTCACGTGCATCGGGTCCTCGGCGACCCGGATGATCCGCACGCCCTCGACGACGCGGTCGGTCCGCGGGTGCGTCCCGGCATCGGTGCCCGCTGCGTGCCGGCAAAGGATGACGACCTCGTGACCCTGGTGGGCCAGGTGGCAGGCGAGCGCGTGCACGTGCCGGGCCAGGCCGCCGATGGCCACTGGCGGGTACTCCCAGGACAGCATCAGCACACGCATGCGGAGAGGTTACTCGCGAGTCGGGACGGCCTGGCGGCGCCTGTGCCAGCCGACCGGCCATATCCGTCGCCGAATGTGGTCCGACTCACTGGCGAGCCCGGCGATCTCTGCCACCATCGGCCGGGATGACTGCACCAGAGGACACCGGCTGGCGCCGGCTCGACCCGCCGTTGTCCACCCCGTGGACGGCAGAGGTGGGCCCGGACAACGCCCTCCCCGAATACCCGCGGCCCCAGCTGACCCGGCTTCGCTGGCTGAACCTCAACGGCGTCTGGGAGTACGCGGGCTGGCCGTTGTCGCCGGACGAACCACGGCCGTCCGGCTACGCCGAGCGGATCCTGGTCCCGTTCCCGCCGGAGTCGGCGTTGTCCGGAATCGGACGACGCGACGAGATCCTCTGGTACCGGCGCCTGATCGAGATCCCGGCCGACTGGCACGGCTCGCGGGTCCTCCTGCACTTCGGTGCGGTCGACCAGACGGCGAAGGTGTGGGTCAACAACCAGCTCGTCGCGACGAACGAAGGCGGCTACACGGCGTTCAACGCGGACATCACCGACGTCCTGCGGGCGTCGGGGCCGCAGGAGCTGACCGTGCGGGCCGAGGACCGCACCGACATCGAGCCCTTCCCGGTCGGCAAGCAGCGCAACGCGCCCGGCGGGATCTGCTACACGGCGTCGTCCGGAATCTGGCAGACGGTGTGGCTCGAGCCGGTGCCCGAGACCCGCGTCGAACGCCTGGAGCTGACTCCGGACCTCACCGGAGTGACGGTGTTCCCCCAGGTCACTGGCGGTGCTGAGGTCGTGGTCGTCGTTTCGACCACGGCCGGCGAAGTCGCTCGTGGCTCGGGTCCGGCGGGTGCGTCGGTGCGCGTGGACGTTCCCGAATCACGCCTCTGGACACCCGACGACCCGCACCTCTACACGCTGCGCGTCCAGCTGCTCGAGCGGCATGGCGCGGTTTCGGACGAGGTCGGCAGCTACGCCGGTCTGCGGACGGTCGGCCTGCTCCCGGACGCCGAAGGCCGTCCGCGGATCGCGCTCAACGGCCGGCCCACGTTTCTGCACGGCCCGCTCGACCAGGGCTACTGGCCGGACGGCATCTCGACCGCGCCCACCGACGACGCCCTGCGCTTCGACCTCGAGAAGACGAAGGAGCTGGGCTTCAATTTCGTCCGCAAACACGTCAAGGTCGAGTCGGCGCGCTGGTATTTTTGGGCCGACACGCTGGGCCTGGTCGTCTGGCAGGACATGCCGTCGCTGACGGTGTCGTTCGACGGCCCGCCCGGCATCGCGCCGGACCCGGTCCCGCGGGCGCGTGAGCGGTTCGAAGCGGAACTGATCAAAATGATCACACAACTACGGGCTGTCCCGTCGATCGTCGGCTGGGTGCCGTTCAACGAGGGCTGGGGTGAGTTCGACACGGCCCGTGTCGCGGAACTGGTCAAGACCCTCGACCCGACCCGGCTGGTGATCGCGAACAGCGGCGTCAACTGCTGCTTCTCCCGCCCGGACACCGGCGCGGGTGACGTCTACGACGACCACACGTACGTGGGCCCCGGCGAGCCGACGGTCACCGACGGCCGGGCGATCGTCGACGGCGAGTACGGCGGCCTCGGTCTGGTCTTGGACGACCACCGCTGGCCCGGTCCGCCGAACGCCTACGAGATGACGTCGAGCCGGGAGCGGCTGACCGAGCGCTACGCGGAGGTGAGCGCCGCTCTGGAGCGAGTGGTTGTCGAGCGAGGCCTGTCCGGCGCGGTCTACACCCAGACGACCGATGTCGAGAACGAGGTCAACGGCCTCCTGACGTACGACCGTCGAGTGGTCAAAGTTGACCCGTCGGTGGTCGCGAAGTGTGTGCGAGCGGTGATCGACGCCGGCTCGGCCTGAGCCGCTTGGTCGATTTCCGACGATTCGCGCCGGCAGGTTCCGGTCAGCTTTCGGTGACGGCCTTGACCAGGCGATCCCGCCCCTGGTCGAGCCCCGACAACAACGCGCCACGCAGCGCCGCCGAGTCCGTCACCGCGCCCGCCTCCACCCGGACCGGGCCCGGCGCCGCCGCCAGAACCGTTCGCCGAATTTCGGCCACGAGGGCCGGCCGGCTTCCCGCCGGGCCGCCCAGCAGCACCAGGTCCGGATCGACGATCGTGCAGATCGCGGCGACGGCCCGCCCGAGCGTTGCGCCGAGCAGCCGTAGCCGTTCGGCGGCCACAGCGTCGCCGGCGGCCTGGTCGAGCGTGGTCAAGATCGCGTCAACGTCCAGCGAAGGCGCGTCGGACCTGCCGAAACCCTGATCGGCGAGAGCCGACGCGAGCGTCGATCCCGAACTGTCCAAGTACCCGATCTCGCCCGCCAGCCCGTGTGACCCGCGCACGAGTTGATCGCCCACATAGAGACTGACACCGAGCCCGGCGCCGACGTAGACGTAAGCGAAGCTCTTCGCGTCCCGCGCGCCGCCCTCCCGCCGTTCGGCGAGCGCGGAGAAGTTGACGTCGTTGTCGAGGAGAACGTCACGCCCGATCTCCCCGGCCCGGAGGGTCCCCTCGGGAAAAGGCGACCCCGGCAGCGCGACGACCTCGTGTGTGACCGGGTCGACCGGGTTGGCCACCGAGATCGCGGTCGCCCGCACCGGACCCGGCCCCACCCCGGCCGCCGCGGCGACGGCGTCCCGGACCGCGGCCGTCATCGGCCGGTCGCCGGGCGGGTGCCGGCCGGTGTCCAGGACCGTCCCGGTCAGGTCGGTCGTGATCGTGCGGATGCCCTGCTGATTGACCTCCGCGGCGACCACGCGGCCGGCATCGGCGGCCAGTTCGTAGAAGGTGGCGATCCGGCCGCGACGGCCGGTCTGGTCGGTGCCGGTCGCCCGCAGCGCGGCCGCCGTCTCCAGCCGGCGGACCGACTCGGAGATCGTCGGCTTCGAGATCCCGGTGGTCGCGGCGAGCTCCGCGCGTGTGGTCCGCCCGTGGACGAAGACGTGGTCGAGCACCGCGCGGTCGGTCATGGCCCGCAGCATCGCCAGGCGCGGAAGCGGCCGGTCGGGGTCGGACATCGCACCTCTTGTGGCGGGAGACGGACTGGGGTTACCGTAGCCGGGCCATTCTAGTAAGGAGTCCTAACCAAAAGATCGCGAGGACACCCGATGACGACCACAGAGCTGCCAACGAACATGTCCGAGGCCATCTCGCGGACCAAGCACGAGCTGCGCGCCCGGATCGGCGCCGTCGCCGGCGCGTTCGCCGAAGTCCGCGACGCGATGCGCCGCGAGGTCGACGCCGTCGCCGCCGACCCGGACGCCTTCCCCGTGGTCCGCTACCGCGACATCGCCGACGGGACCGTGCCGCAGCGCACGCTCGACGCTGTCCGGCGCCGCGGCTGCGCCGTGGTCAAGGCCACCTTCGCGCGGGAAACGGCCGAAGCCTGGGACGCCGAGCTGGCCGCGTACCTCGCCGACAACGACTTCGCCGGCACGTACCAGGGCCCGGCCGACGACGTCTTCGCCGGCCTCGCGTCAAGCCAGCCGCAGATCTACCCGGTGTACTGGTCGAAGCCGCAGATCGAGGCCCGCCAGCACGAGCACATGGTCGCCGTCCGGTGGTTCCTCAACTCCTTCTGGCGGCACGAATCCGAGGGCCGCGTCTGGTTCGATCCCGATCGCGACACGGCCTATCCCGATCGCATCCGCCGCCGACCGCCCGGCTCGGCGTCGCTGGGCCTGTCCGCCCACACCGACTCCGGCTCGGTCGAACGCTGGCTCCTGCCCGCCTACCAGCAGGTTTTCCGCTACGTCTTCGCCGGAAACTGGCAAAAGTACGACCCGTGGGACGGCGCTTACCGCACCGAAGTCGACGAATACCCGTCGACGGTCATGTGCTCGGCCTTCCGGACCTTCCAAGGCTGGACCGCGTTGTCGGAAATGCACCAGGGCGACGGCGTGCTGCACGTGGTGCCGATCCCGTCGGCGATCGCGTACGTGCTGCTCCGCGCGCTGCAGGACGACATCCCCGACGACGACCTCTGCGGCGCCGCCAACGGTCAGGCCCTGCCGGTGAGCGACAAATACCACGACGACCTGCTGCCCGCGCTGACCTCGATCCCCGCGGTCGAACCGGGCGACACGGTCTGGTGGCACGGCGACGTCGTCCACGCCGTCGCCGACGGAACCAACCCGGACCGCTGGGGCAACGTCATGTACATCCCGGCGAGCCCGCACTGCCCGAAGAACGCGGCCTACGCGGAGAAGTGTGGCCGCGCCTTCCTGGCCGGCGCGAGCCCGGGCGACTTCGCGCCTGAAGACTACGAAGTGAACTGGACCGGCCGCGCCACAATCGACGATCTCAACGCGGTCGGTCGCGACCAGTTCGGTCTGTGACGGCGCCGCGCCGAGTGGAGGCCCGGCGCGACACCGGCCGTCTCACGCCGGCAGCGCGGCCTCGATCGCCTTGACGACCTGGTCGTCCTCGGGCTCGGTCCGCGGCCGGAACCGCGCCAGGACCTCACCGTCGGCACCGACGAGGAACTTCTCGAAGTTCCACTGGACGTCGCCGGAGTCACCGTCGGTGTCGGCCGTCTTGGTCAGTTCGGCGTACAACGGGTGCCGACCTTCGCCGTTGACGTCGATCTTCTCGAAGAGCGGGAAGGTCACGCCGTAGGTCGTCGAGCAGAACGTCTGGATCTCTTCCGCGCTGCCCGGCTCCTGTCCGGCGAACTGGTTGCACGGAAAACCGACGACGGAGAAGCCCTGGCCGCCGAAGCGCTCCTGCAGCCGCTCGAGGTCGGAGTACTGCGGGGTCAGGCCGCACTTCGACGCGACGTTGACCACGAGCAGCGCTTTGCCAGCGAGCGATGCCAGCGAGCTGTCCTGCCCGTCGAGGGTCTTGACCGGAATTTCGTGGATCCCCATGAGTCCCTTTCAGTCGTGCTTCAGCGCCCGGGCGTCGAGGTGCCCGAACGGTCCGTCGTCGGCGCGGTAGGCGGCCGCCAGGCCCTCGGCCCGCGCGCGGTCGCCGCGTCGCAGCAAATCGGCCAACGCGTCGAAGCGCTCGGTGTGCACCGCCGCGCGGCGGCGCGCGTAGTCCGCGGCGGAGTCCTTGGTGACCATGAACGCCCAGTCGCTCTCCAGTGCCAGCATCGCCTCGGCCACGGCCTGGTCGGCGACGGTGTCTCGGGCCGTGGTCGGTAATCCGGCAACGAGTGAAAGGAGCCGTTCCTGCAGGGCGGTGTTGGCGTCGACCATGTCCTTGACCTGTTCGCCGTCCCAGACGCGCCAGTCCTTGCCCGAACCCCACGACGACGCGGGCAGCTCGATCGGTTCGCCGACGAGCCCGGCGTCGAGCGCGCCCTTCAGCGTCGTCACCCGGACGCCCGCCTCGGGCAGCGCGCGCAGCACGCCTTCCAGCCAAGCCGGCCCTTCGTGCCACCAGTGCCCGAACAGCTCCGTGTCGTAAGCGGCGACCACGAGCGCCTCACGCCCGTGTTGCTTTTTCAGCGAACGCAGCCGCGTCACCACTGTGTCGACGAAGTCCTTCACGTGCAGCCCCAGCACGTCCGCGGCCAGCGACGGGTCGTACGGCGCCTTGTCCGGCGGCTCGACCGTCTTTCCGGTGACGCGCGACGCCTTGAGGCCGACCTCGTGCGCCCAGGTGTGGAAGTCGCGGTAGGCGGCGTGGCCGGGGTAGCCGGCCTTCGGCGACCACACGCGGTAGGTGACCTCGAGGTCTCGTCCGAACGCGACCACGTCGCTGTCGCCGACCGGCCGGGCGGCCCAGGTGTCGCCGCGCAGCGACGGCCCGTCGACCATGAACCGCCGCACGCCGGCGGCCGCGTAGTCCTTTTCCATACCAGGCGCGTAGCCGCATTCCGGCGCCCAAATCCCTTCGGGCCGCGACCCGAGGCGCAACGCGGTGTCGGCCAGGCCGGCGTTCAGCGCGAACTTGCGCACCCGCGGGTCCAGCAGTGGCTGGAACGGGTGGGCCAGTGGCCCGCCGAGCAGCTCGATCGTCGAGTTGTCGACGAGAGAACGAAGGATGGGGGAGAAGCCGTGGCGCCAGCGGGTAGCCAGCTCGTCGGCCGCGCGGACCGCGGTCCGATGTTCGGCCGCCGCAAGCTCGCGCAGGACCGGGTCACCCCGCCACAACGTCGACGCGTGCTGGGCGCGCAGCTGCCAGTGGCCGAGCCAGTCGTGGAACGCGCGGATGCTGTACGGGTCGTCGAGCTGCGCGGCGAGCACCGGCGTGACACCCAGTGTCAGCACGTCCCGGCGACCTTCGGCGGCGAGCCGCTCGAGCAGGTCGACCATCGGCAGGTACGAGTGTGCCCACGCCTGGTAGAGCCATTCCTCGCCGACGGGCCAGCTGCCGTGGTGCGGCAGCCACGGCAAGTGGCTGTGCACGACCAGGCAGAAAGTGCCTTCGTTCACCGGCGCACCGCCACGGCGACCAGGTCGAGGCTCGCGTCGAGGTCGTCGCCGTGGAGGTCGAACCCGGTGGCCTCGATCGCGGCGACGTCGGCGAGCAGCGCTTCCGGCCAGACAGCCTGACCCGGCAGCGAGCCCATGACCACGTCGAGCTGGGCGTCGATGATCGAACCGCCGTACCGCTCGTCGAGCGCACGCACGGCCTCGCCGTGGTGCAGGCCGTGGAGCGATTCGACGTCGAAACCGGCGTCGGCGAGGAGGCCGGCCAGCTCGGCCGGCGCCAGCTCACGGGTGTGGTACGGGTTCAGCGGCGTGTCGCTGTCCGGGGTGAAGGTCAGCCGGTTCGGCGTCGTGACCAGCAGTTTGCCGGCCGGCGACAACACCCGCCGGCACTCGGCGAGGAACCCGGCCTGGTCCCACAGGTGCTCGATGACCTGAAAATTGGCCACGACGTCGACGGCGCCGTCGCGCACCGGCAGGAACGCCAGGTTCGCCCGCGCGACGGCGACCTCGGGGTAGCGGCGGGCGACGTGCTCGGTCGTCGGCACGTCGTAGTCCAGCGCGAGCACCCGGCGGGCCGTGGTCGCGAGGAGGCTCGCGCCGTAGCCTTCCCCGCAGCCGGCTTCGAGCACCGTCGCGTCCGCGCAGTGGGGGAGCAGGGCGAGGTAGGCGGCCTCGTGGCGGCGGAACCAGTAGTTCTCCTCGGCGATGCCGGGGACGGTCCGTTCGCCGGTCAGGTGCAGCGCCTCGGCCCGGGTGGCTGGGGTGGTCACCTCCGCGACCCTAGCGGGTGTCACGTCCGGCCCGGCCGTCTCGTTCCGTGGACATGCAACGGACAATCACTCGCGTTCTGCTCGTTCTCTTCGGCCTGGTCGAGGCCGTGGTCGGAATTTGGCCACTGGTTTCGCCGACCGGCTTCTACCAGGACTTTCCCGGTTTTCGCACGGGCTGGGTCGCGATGGACGGGCCCTTCAACGAGCACCTTCTGCGCGACTTCGGCGGCCTCAACCTGACACTCGCCGCGCTCTTGGTCGGCACCGCCGTGATCGGCACCACAGCCGTGGCGCGGCTCGCCGGCGTGGCGGGGCTGCTGTTCGGCTTGCCACACTTCCTCTACCACCTCGGCCACGTGTCGCACTTCGAGCAGATCGACCAGGTCTTGATCATCGCGACGACCGGGCTCGGCGTCGTCGTTCCGCTCGCGGTGCTGGCGATTCCGGGACGCCGGGTCAGTACACCGGCGACACCGTGATGCCGAGCGCGCCGGGTCCGAGGTGCGCGCCGATGACCGTGCTCGCTTCGACGACCATGCTCTCGGCCATCGCCGGCACCCGGCGTTCGATCTGCCGGCCGATCTCGAGTTCGTGGTCGCTCGCGCCGAACCGCGTGACGGCGATGTCGGCGCGGAAGCCGCCGGACTTCTTGACCGCGAGGTCGACCATCTTGGCCAGCGCCCGGCGCGTGCCGGGGACACGGGCCAGCGGCGCCACCTCGCCGTCCTTGACCGTGAGCAGCGGCTTGATCGAGAAGGCGGTGCCGAGCATCGCCTGCGCGGCGCCGATCCGCCCACCCCGGCGGAGGTACTCCAGCGTGTCGACGTAGATGAACTCGGTGCTGGTGAAGCACCGGCGTTCGGCGGCCTCGATGACGCGGCCGGCGTCCGCGCCCGCCGCGGCCGCCCGGGCCGCCGACACCGCGGCGAAGCCGAGGCTCATCCCGGTGGTGCGGCTGTCCAGGACGTGCACCGGGATGCGGACCTGCTGGGCGGCCTCGCGGGCCGCGCGGACGGTGTCGGACATGCGGCCCGAGATGTGGATGCTGACGATGGCGGTCGCGCCGGAGGCCGCCGCTTCCTGGTAGGTCCAGAAGAACGCCCCCGGATCCGGGGGCGAAGTGGTGATCACGTGCCCCTCTCTCATGGCGCCGATCACCTCGCCGCGGTCGAAGCGGTTTTCGTCGTCGAAGTGACCACCCAGGTTCAGCTGGATCTGGACGACTCCGATGGCCCAGCGGGAGGCGACGAGGTCGGGCAGGCAGGAGCTCGAGTCGGTGATGACGGCGATGCGCGCGGGCATGGTCGGGGAGGTTAATGCCTGGCACCCACTGCGAGTAGGCCGTGGTTGGTCCGATTGGACGAACGGCAGTTCGGGTGGGGTAACCGGTCGACTACCGGGACGATGGTCCCACTAAGTTGCGCATCCAGGTGAATGGCGTCACCTCGGCGGGTCCTGCGCGCCGATTGGCCCTAATCTACCGGCCAGTAGAGCACTGACCCGTGGTCGTCCGCGGGGCACAACCGGGAGGTCGAAGCAGACCCATGACGAACATCGTTGTCCTGGTCAAGCAGGTACCGGACACCTACTCGGAGCGGAAGCTCAACGGGACCGACCACACCCTTGACCGTGAATCCGCCGACGCCGTGCTCGACGAGATCAACGAGAAGGCCGTCGAAGAGGCGCTGAAGATCAAGGAAGCCGGCGAGGGCGAAGTCACCGTGATCTCGGTGGGCCCGGACCGCGCGACCGACGCCATCCGCAAGGCGCTGTCCATGGGTGCCGACAAGGCCATCCACGTCTCCGACGAGGCGCTGCACGGCTCCGACGCGATCGCCACCGCCAAGGTGCTCGCCGCCGCGATCGCCAAGGTCGAAAGCTACGACCTGATCATCGCCGGCAACGAGTCCTCCGACGGCCGCGGCGGCGCCATCCCGGCGATCCTCGCCGAACTGCTCGGCCTGCCGCAGGTCACCTACGCGCGTGAGGTCACGGTCGAGGGCACGACGATCAAGGCCGTTCGCGAGACCGAGGACGGCCTGACCCGCCTCGAGGCGAGCCTGCCCGCGGTGGTCAGCGTCGGCGAGAAGATCAACGAGCCGCGCTACCCGTCGTTCAAGGGCATCATGGCCGCGAAGAAGAAGCCGGTCGAGACGTTCACCATCGCCGACCTGGGCGTCGACGCAGGCGAGGTCGGCCTCGGCAACGCCTGGTCCACTGTGACCGAATCCTCGCCGAAGCCGCCGCGCACCGCCGGTGAAAAGGTCGAGGACGAGGGCGACGGCGGCACCAAGGTCGCCGAGTACCTGGTCGGCCAGAAGCTCATCTGACAACGGCTCTTCGAGGAGGATCCAAGAACATGGCTGAAGTACTCGTCCTCGTCGACCACGTCGACGGTGAGGTCAAGAAGGTCACGCTCGAGCTGCTGACCGCGGCCCGCGCGCTCGGTGAGCCGTCGGCCGTCGTCGTCGGCCCGACCGGGACCGCCGCCAAGGCGAAGCAGGCGCTGGCTTCCCACGGCGCCGCCAAGGTGTATGTCGCCGAAGGCGACGACGCCGCGAACTACCTGGTCACGCCGAAGGTGGACGTGCTCGCCGCGCTGGCGCAGCAGGCGTCCCCGGCCGCCGTGCTCGTCACCGCCAGCGGTGAGGGCAAGGAGGTCGCCGCCCGCTTGGCCGTGCGCCTGGGCTCCGGCCTGATCTACGACGCCGTGGGCGTCAACGGCGACGGCGTCATCGACCAGTCGATCTTCGGTGGAGCGTTCTCGGTCAAGTCGAAGTCCGCCAAGGGCGCGCCAGTCGTCTCCATCCGTCCGGGCGCGGTCGAGGCCGAGCCGGCCGAGGGCGCGGCGGCCGAGGAGACCGTCGAGCTCCCCGCCACCGACGCGGCGAAGTCGACCAAGATCACCGGCGTCGAGCCGGTGACCGGTGGTGATCGTCCGGAGCTGACCGAGGCCTCGATCGTGGTCTCCGGTGGCCGCGGTGTCGGCTCGGCGGAGAAATTCGACGTTGTCGAAAAGCTGGCCGACTCGCTCGGCGCGGCTGTCGGCGCGTCGCGTGCGGCTGTCGACTCCGGCTACTACCCGGCGCAGTTCCAGGTCGGCCAGACCGGCAAGACCGTGTCGCCGCAGCTGTACATCGCCCTCGGCATCTCGGGCGCGATCCAGCACCGCGCCGGCATGCAGACGTCGAAGACGATCATCGCCGTCAACAAGGACGCGGAGGCGCCGATCTTCGAGATCGCCGACTTCGGCATCGTCGGCGACCTGTTCAACGTCGCGCCGCAGCTGACCGAAGCGGTCGAGAAGCGCAAGGGCTGATCGTTGCTCCGAAGGGCCTTCCGGGAGCTTTTCGGAAGGCCCTTCGTGCGTTCTCGGGACCTGAGAGAAGCCTGAGAACCCGCAATTAACTGAACGTGCACTAATCGGTCATCGGATGGCACTCTCCGCGGTTTCCTCCGCGCGGGTAAACCTTGACCATGACGACGTCACAGCTCCTCGTCAGCACTGATCACGCGGGTGCCGACCTCCCCGCGGACGCTCCCCGGTACTCCCTCCTCGTCGCTCACGCGAACGAAGAAGTGGTCGCCGCGCAGAGGTTGCGTCACCGGGTTTTCGCCGAGGAGATGGGCGCGCGGCTGCACTCGCCGATCGCCGGTCTCGACGTCGACGAGTTCGACGAGTTCTGCGATCACCTCGTGGTCCGCGACGACAACACGGGCGAAATCGTCGGCACCTATCGGATGCTGCCGCCGGACCGCGCCGCGCAGGCCGGGAAGCTCTACGCCGACAGCGAGTTCGACCTGAGCGCGCTGGACGGGCTGCGGCCATCCCTGGTCGAAACCGGCCGGTCGTGCGTGCACCCGGACCACCGAAGCGGCGCCGTCGTCAGCCTCGTCTGGGCCGGGATCGCCCGGTACATGCTGCTCTCCGGCCACCGCTACCTGGCCGGCTGCGCGTCGGTCCCGCTGGTCGACGGCGGTTCGTTCGCAACCGGCGTCTGGGACGTCCTGCGCACCAAGCACTACTCGGACGAGGCCACGCGCGTCTCGCCGCTGATCCCGTGGGACGCGTCGGCCATCGAACGTCCCGACCGCTCGATCCTGCCGCCGCTGATCAAGGGTTATGTCCGGCTGGGCGCCAAGGCCTACGGGCCGCCCGCGCTCGACGCCGACTTCGGCGTCGCGGACTTCTTCGTCGTGCTGGACCTGCACAACGTCGACGAGCGGTACCTGAAGTTCTTCCTCGGGGTCCAGGCATGAGGCACGCCTGGATGCCGGCCTCGCCGTGCGGCGACGGCTGCTTGACCGACGGCGACCCGGTGGTCGGTTTCCCGCGGCGCGCCCTGCGCGTCACCGCGGCGATCTTCGTCGTTTTTTCGGCAGTGGTGACGGCGCCCTTGCTGCTGGTGTCGTGGGGTCGCGAGCGCCGGGTCCGGCTGATCTTCCGCGGCATGCTGGGGGCGTTCGGCGTCCGGCTGGACATCCGGGGCGGCGCCGATTTCCTGACCGCGCCCGCCGGCCGTGGCGCGCTGGTGGTCAACAACCACATTTCGTGGCTGGACATCGTCGCGATCAACGCGCTGCGCCCGATGCGCGCGCTGGCCAAGAAGGAGATCGCGGGCTGGCCGGTGCTGGGCGGCCTGGTCCGCCGCGGCGGCAGCATCTTCCTCGACCGCGAGCGGCTGACGACGCTGCCGGCCACGATGGCGTCGCTGGCCGACGCGCTGCGGACGGGATCGCTGGTGAGCGTGACCCCGGAAGGAACGACGTGGTGCGGCCTGGCATCGGGCCGCTTCACGACGGCGACGTTCCAGGCGGCCATCGACGGCGGCGTTCCGGTCCGCCCGATCGCGCTGAGGTACCGCCTCGCGGACGGCCGCGAGACGAGCCGCCCGGCGTTCATCGGCCCGGAGTCGCTGATCGCGTCCCTGCGCCGGGTCGCGGCGCTGCGCGGGCTGGTGCTCGAGATCCACATCTGCCCGGAGATCGCCCCGGGCCGGGCGGAGAACCGTCGTGAATTGGCGGCTCTCGCCGAGGCCGCGGTGCATTCGGCGCTGGGGACGGTGAAGATCCCGGCCCAGCAGCGGCGCCGGACGCCGCGTCCCCAGCCGGTCCCACTGGCTTCGCCTCCCGCGAAGTGATCCGGGCCCTGTCGCCGCGATCCGGCGACAGGCCCGGGTCGGGAGGCGTTCGTGGTTTGGCGAGCGCGGGCCTGTCATCGTGATCCGATGACAGGCCCGTCCGCCGGTTGACGACTCTCCGGCGTTCGCGCCTGCCCGAGAACGCCGTCGGCTTGGACCCGCCTGGCCTGTTCAACCGACGGTGAGCGTGAGCTTCCCGCCGGGGTGCCCGTCCTCGCTCTCGATCTGCGCCGCAGCAGCCTCGGCCAGCGGGTAGCTCTTTCCCTGGGCGATGCGGACGCCGCGGTCGGTCACCCAGCCGGCGATCCCGGTCAGGACCTCACGCGACTGCTCGCCCCCACTCGAGAACGGGATGTCCAGTTCGAAAGCGGCCCCGTCGGCGATGGTGATGATCCGATCTTTCGTGCGTCGCAGCTCGACCGACCCTGGCAGCACCCCGTGTCCCGCGGCGTCGAACACGGCGTCCACCGGCCCGGGCGCGGCCTCGCGGACGCGCTCCAGCCAGCCGTCGCCGTAGAGGACCGGCACGACGCCCAGCGACTTCAGGTCCTCGAGGTTCCGGCTGCCGGCGGTGCCGATGACGGTCAGTCCCTGGGCGATGGCCACCTGCGCGGCGAAGCGTCCGACGGTGCCGCTGGCGCCGTGGACCAGCAGCGTCTCGCCTTCGCGAACCTTCAGCAGTCCGAGAACGCGAAGGGCCGTCTCGCCGGCGACGGGCAGCGCCGCCGCGTCAGCCCACGAAACACCGGCGGGCTTCGGTGCGAGCGTCTTCGCCAGCGCGTACTCGGCGTACGCGCCGGTCTCGGACCAGCCGAACACCTCGTCACCGACGGCGAAGTCCGCGCCCTCGCCGACGGCGTCGACGACGCCGGCCACCTCGAGACCGGGAGTGTGCGGGAAGGGAACCTGGAAGTTCTGCTGCATGAAGCCGTTGCGGATCTTCCAGTCGATCGGGTTGATCCCGGCGGCCCGGACGGCCAGCCGGACCTGTCCCGGGCCGGGCTCCGGCACCGGAACCTCGGACAGCTGCAGGACGTCCGGCCCGCCGTAAGCGGAGAAAGTGATCGCTCGCATGGTGTCTCTGCGCTCCTCGAGTTCGTGACTTCGAATGTCCTCCCCAAGGAGTCAACTCGCCCGGCTATTCCGCCGAACCACCCGGACGAGCAGTGTTCACTATCCGGACGAGCAGGTGGCCCGAGTCCGGGCGCGCCTACGTTGGACGCATGGACGCTTCCTGGTCGGATCCGCGACATGTGCTGGACGTCGTCGAACGGCTGCTCTCGGCGCCGCGGCCCCACCTGCTGCTCCGGTTCTCCGCCGAGCTGGGGAAGCTGATCCCGCACCACGCGGCCGCCATGCAGACCGGGGACTGCCCGCGCAGCCCGCTCAAGGTCGTCGGAGACCAGGCGATCGCCGACGCCGTGACGAGCGTCGAGCTGCAACGGCTGGTCGACCGCAGCGAACCGGGCAAAGCCTTGGTCGTCGACGGCGTGCTCGGCGGCGTCGAGCGCCGACTCGTCCTCCTTTCGTCGATGCCGGCGGTCGGCAAGGGTGCCGTGCTCGCCCTGGTGCCGAGGACACGGAGCTGCCGACGGCGGAGTTGGAGCTGGCCGCGCAGCTGTGGCACGTCCTCAGCACCGACGCGGGCCAGCGCGCGGCCGACCCGGGCCCGGACGTCCTGGCCAGCAACCTCGCGGCGGCCACCGCGCGGGCCCAGGCGATCACCGACCTCGGCCAGACCCACGCGGCGACCCTGGCGACGCTCCTGGCGGTGTTGCGATCGGGACGCCTCTCCGACGTCGTCGCCCGCCGCACGGCGGTCGACCTGGCGACCGACGCGCTGCTCGAGCTGAAGGGCGTCGTGGACCGCGACCAAGCCCTTTCCGAAGAACGGGCAGCTGCGGCCTTCGCCTTGCTCAGGACCCAGCTCGCCGACCTGGTCCGCCACACCGAGGTCGAAGTCGACCTGGTCGACCCGGCGGGCGACGCATCGCTCCCGCAGGACATCGCTCACACGGCGCGGACGATGACCCGCGGCCTGGTGCTCGCCGCTTTGGACCGTCCGGCGACCACGCGCCTGCGGGCGTCGTGGCGGCTCGACGGCTCGGTCTTGCGGATCACGGTCCGCGACGACAGTCCCGAAGTCGCCGACGCGATCCCGGCCCGCGGGCTGACGGAGCGGCTCAGCGCCCTCGGCGGCCACTGGGAGGTCGACGCGGTGCCCGGCTGGGGAACGACGGTCACCGCGGTCCTCCCGCTCGGTATCGCCGAACCGCCGGAGCTGCGTCCACTCGACCGGCTCAACCCGCGCGAGGTCGAAGTTCTGACGGGGATCTCGCGGGGCCTGCGCAACCGGCAGATCGCCGAACAGCTGCAGCTCAGCGAGCACACGGTGAAGTTCCACGTCCGCAACATCCTCGACAAGCTGGACGTGAGCTCCCGCGGCGAGGCCGCCGCGCTGGCCCGCGACCTGCGGCTGGAGCCGGTGGCGCACCGCACAGCCTGAATCGGCTTGACCTCCAGCGGGCTGGAGGTTGCACGCTGCTGATCATGGCCTCGACGCTCGACTCAGCACCCCGTCGCCGCAGCGTGCTCTGGACGGCGGAACATCGCCTGACCACGATCGCGCTGCTGCTCGTGGTCACGTTGGTCGCGTTCGAGAACATGGGCGTCGCGACGGCGATGCCGACCCTGGTCGCCGACCTCCACGGGCTGTCGCTGTACTCGTGGCCGTTCACGATCTTCCTCATTTCGAGCGTGGTCGCGACGGTGCTGTCGGGCCGGATCGGCGACCGCCGCGGCCCGGCCCCGGCGTTGCTGGCGGGGCCGGTGTTGTTCGCGGTGGGCCTGGTCGTCGCGGGGACAGCGAGCGGTATGCCGACGTTCCTCCTCGGCCGCGCGCTGCAGGGCTTCGGTTCGGGGCTGCTGCTGGTTTCAGTCTCGCTGCTGATCGCGTTGACGTTCACCGACCAGGAACGCCCGGTGATCTACGCGGCGAACGCGGCCGCCTGGGTCCTGCCGGCGGTGATCGGGCCGTCCGTGGCCGGCGTGGTGACAGTCAGCATCGGCTGGCGCTGGGTCTTCCTCGGCCTGGTTCCGCTGGTGGTGGTCGGAGTGGCGATGCTGGTGGTGGTCGTCCGCGGTCTTCCTGCGCACTCGCCGTCCGGCGACGGCCGCCGCGCGGGTGTCGTCCAGGCGATCATCGCTGCCCTCGGCGTCGCGGCGTTGACGTGGGCAGCCCAGCACCAGTCGCTCCTGGCCCTCGCCTACGGCACAGCCGGGCTCGTCGCCCTGGGCTTCGCGCTCCGGACGCTGCTCCCGACCGGAACGCTGTCATCCCGCCCCGGCCTGCCGACGGTCGTCGCATCCCGCGCTTTGATCGCCGGTGCGTATGCCGGGATGGAGGCGTACCTGCCCCTGACGATGAGCGCGGTCCACGGCTACAGCCCGGCCCTTGCCGGACTTCCGTTGACCATCACGGCCCTCGGCTGGTCAGCGGCCTCAGCGGCACAAGGCCGGTTCCTCAACTGGTCCAGAGAGGCGTCGCTTCGCACCGGGTTCTGGCTGGTCGCGGTCGGTTTGGTCTGCTTCGGCCTCGTCTCTCAGCCCTGGTTCCCCGCTTGGACGGCGTTCGTGGCCTGCGCGGTCGGCGGCGCTGGCATGGGGATCGCGATGCCCGCGATCTCCGTCCTCCTGCTCCGCTACTCACCCGAAGGTGAGCGCGGCTTCAACACCTCGGCGATGCAGCTGGCCGACTGGGTGGGCTCCGCGCTACTCATTGGCCTGGGCGGCGTCCTGCTCGGCGTGGTGGGGTCGGTTCTCGATCCCTCGCCGGCGATGGCGCTGCTCACGGTGGCCTTGGTGGCCCTCGCGCTGCTGGGGGTCAGACTGACCGGACGCTGGCCGTCGAAGGTGTGACAGCCCACTTCGAGGGCCAGGGTGGGCTTCGTCACGCGGTGGAGCGGACTACCCTGAAGGAGCGATGACCTATCTCGACCACGCGGCGACCACTCCGATGTTGCCCGACGCCATAGCGGCGATGACCGAGGCGCTGTCCAACGTGGGCAACGCCTCCGCGCTGCACTCTTCGGGCCGCCGCGCCCGGCGGATGGTCGAGGAAGCCCGCGAAACCATCGCCGACGCCCTGGGTGCCCGCCCGTCCGAGGTAATCTTCACCGGCGGCGGCACCGAGAGCGACAACCTCGCGCTCAAGGGCATCTTCTGGGCCCGCCACGACGAGCAGGAGCAGCGTCGCCGCGTCTTGGTCGGAGCCGCGGAGCACCACGCCGTTCTCGACACGGTCGAATGGCTCGAATCCCACTGTGGCGCCGAGATCACGCTGCTGGAAGTCGACAACCAGGGCCGCGTGTTGCCGGACGTGCTGCGTGCCGCCATCGCCGCGGATCCCGAAACCGTGGCACTGGTGACCGTGATGTGGGCCAACAACGAGGTCGGGACGATCAATCCGATCGCCGAGCTGGCCGCGGTCTGTGCCGAGTTCGACATCCCGCTCCACACCGACGCGGTCCAGGCCGTCGGTGCTGTCCCGGTCGACTTCGCGGCGAGCGGCGCCGCCGCACTCACCCTGACCGGACACAAGCTCGGTGGGCCCTTCGGCGTGGGCGCTCTCCTGCTCGGCCGCGACGTGACGTGTGTTCCCCTCCTGCACGGCGGAGGCCAGGAGCGCAGCGTTCGCTCCGGCACCCTCGACGTCCCGGCGATCGTCGGTTTCGCGGCTGCGGTTCGATCCAGCGTTGCGACGCGAACCGATTACGCAAAGCGTGTTGAGGAGCTCCGCGACGGACTCATCGAAGTCATCCAGCGCGAAGTCGCCGACGCCATCCTCAATGGCGGCGACGGTGAGCGGCTGCCCAGCCATGCGCACTTCACATTCCCCGGTTGCGCCGGCGACAGTCTGCTGATGCTGCTCGACGCCAAGGGCATCGAATGCTCGACGGGGTCCGCCTGCACGGCTGGCGTCGCCCAGCCGAGTCACGTGCTGCTCGCCATGGGTGCCGACCCTGCGGCAGCTCGGGGTTCTCTCCGTTTCTCCCTGGGTCACACATCCACTGCCGCGGACGTCGAGGCGGTCGCCGCCGAGATCGGCGGAGTCGTCACGCGCGCCCGGCAGGCCGGCCTGGCCGGAATGCGCAAGCAGAACCAGAAGCAAGAGGTGTAAGGCAATGCGGGTTTTGGCCGCGATGAGCGGAGGAGTGGACTCGGCGGTGGCCGCCGCGCGTGCGGTCGATGCCGGGCACGACGTCGTCGGCGTGCACTTGGCGCTGTCGGCCAAGCCGGGCACCTTGCGGACCGGGTCGCGTGGGTGCTGCACGATCGAGGACTCACACGACGCCCGGCGGGCCGCCGACATCCTCGGAATCCCTTTCTACATCTGGGATTTCGCAGAGCGGTTCACCGAAGAAGTTGTCGAGACGTTCGTCGGTGAATACGCCGCCGGACGCACGCCGAACCCGTGCGTCACCTGCAACGAGAAGATCAAGTTCGAAGCTCTTCTAGAGAAGGCGATGGCGCTCGGCTTCGACGCGGTCGCGACCGGCCACTACGCGCGCCTCTCAGTGGACGACGGTGTGCCTGAACTGCGTCGCAGTGCTGACAGTGGCAAAGATCAGTCCTACGTGCTCGCCTCCCTCACCGCTGAGCAGCTCAGCCACGCCATGTTCCCCCTGGGCGACTCCTGGAAGACCGATGTGCGTGCCGAGGCAGAGCGGCGCGGTCTGTCCGTCGCCAACAAGCCGGACAGCCACGACATCTGCTTCATCCCGGACGGCGACACCAAGAAGTTCTTGGAAAACCGACTCGGGCAACGTCCTGGCGAGCTCGTGGACGCGGAGACCGGCGCGGTGCTTGGCCGGCACACCGGGGTGCACGGATTCACCATCGGACAGCGCAAGGGCCTCGGGATCGAGGCTCCGGCGCCTGACGGCCGTCCTCGATATGTCCTATCGCTCGAGCCGGTTTCCGGCTCCGTCAAGGTCGGTTCCGCAGCGGGGCTCGGAATCGAGACGATCGAGGCAGACCGCGCGATCTGGCCCAGTGGTGAGCCGCTGACCGAACCGACTGAATGCGTGGTGCAGGTCAGGGCGCACGGAGGCATCGTCGACGCGGTTGCCGACGTCCACTCCGACGCCATGACGGTGCATCTGCGCGAGCCGCTGCGCGGGGTGGCCCCGGGTCAGGTCGTCGTGCTCTACCGGCCGGATGCCGAGGGCGGGGACATCGTCCTGGGCAGCGCGAAGATCTCGGGCACGCGCTGACCGTCGGTCATTGCCGTGGCTTCTTGCGGCTTCGGTTCGCTCGTCGTCGGCCGGCCTGCATCGACGGCGGTGTCGTCGAGTGCGTCTGGCCGGCTGGGGTGGCGACATTCACCGTGCCATCAGGGGTGACTTCGTAGTCCCAACCGGGCTGGCTCTTCAGCCGGCGGTGCCGCGAGCAGTACGTAACCGGCTGATCCGCAGCTTGTTCGGCCTCACCCTGCGCCCGGGTCGCCTCGATCGCGCAATTCTGCGCGGGACGTGTGCATCCGGGCTGCCGGCACTCGCGATCCCGGACCCGGATGAACTCGTCATGCGCCGGGTCCAGCGGGTACCGCGTCGGCGACAGCTCGATCACTTGCCCGGTACGCGGATCGGTCAGGACCCGCCGGAGCGTCGTGTCGGAACCGCTGATGATGCGACGGGCCACTGACGCCGCGATGGGCCCGCGTCCGGCCAGAATCGCCGGGAAGTCGTTCGCGCCGAGGTAAGTAGCCAGGTCGACGTGGAGGAACACTTCGGTGCGCTCGCTCGGCCCGCCCGTTCCGCTGAGCAGGAGATCCATGGCGACGTCCGCTCGAAGCTGGTCCAGTGTCCGAGACTCTTCAGGCGTCTTCAACGCTCGAGCGGCCCGGTCGATACGTGCGTAGGCCGCAGTCGCCTTCTCGGTGGGCGCGTTGTTGATCGAAAGACTGGTCACGCCGGTGTCCTGGTGGTGCAAGGCCAATCGCCGTTCGACGAAGCTCCGTTCGGTGCGCTGCGCCGCACCTTCCGGATCCGCTTTGGCGGCTGCATAGGCTGCGGCCCGGCGAACTTGGGTGGCATTGCGTCCCGTAACGCGGTCCTCGAGCATCGCGTCGACGAGGCGTACGTGGTCCCTGGACAGCCATGCTGTCGCGTCGGTGACCTTCATGGCGCGATAGAGGTCGAGTCGACCGTCGTCCATGAGGTTGAGCATGCGAGGAAGCCGGGCGATCAGCGCGTTCGCCGCCGAGACTATGGCGCCGGCTCGGTGTTCCGTGATGGACAAGGTCAACGCCACTTCCGAAGCAGCGCCGGGAGCCCGTCTCCGACGCACGCTGAGGTCTGCGATCGCCCGTAGCTGCAGGGCTTGCAGCTTCGAGATCTCGGCATCGGTGACGCGGATCAGGTCGACGACCTGGTCGTCTTTCATGCGCTGCAACACATCCGGGTCGGCGCGGATCGTTCTCAGCACGAACGGGAGCTTGTCGTAGGTGCTCATGGAGTCAGCAGGAGGGGCAAGTTTGCGGAGCGGTTGTGAAGGTGCCATGAGTGCGACCGTACGAGGCCTCGGAGGAAATGTCACCGAGATTCAGAATAATGGGTGATAAAGGGAGCGAACGGTCCGTTCGCGCCCTTCGCGGCTTGACGGACTCGAATCAATTAGGAATGGTTCACGTGCGCGGACGTGTGCGTCACTGAAGCTGGGAAGGGAACTGATCGAGATTATGTCCTATGTGGATGAGCGAGAACCTGTTGGAAGACAACGACTTCGGCGCTCAGAGCTTGAGTTTGAACCCGGTGTGGCTTGGAAGGAAACCGAGCCGCTCGTAGAACCGGTGTGCGTCGGTCCTCAAGACGTCCGATGTGAGCTGGACGAGCGCGCATCCGCGTCGTCGCGACTCGTCGATCGCCCAGCGCATGAGCTCGGCGCCGAGTCCGGAGCCGCGGTGGTCGGCGTGGATCCGGACGGCTTCGACCTGACCGCGAAGGGCGCCGCGCCGGGCGAGGCCGGGGATGATCGTCAGCTGCAGTGTCCCGACCGGTTCGTCGTCGGAGGTCACGACGACCAGGAGCTGGTTCGGATCTGCGTCGATCTGCTCGAAAGCGCACAGGTAGGGATCGAGGTCCTTGGGATCGTCGCGGGTCGCACCGAGCTGGTCGTCCGCCAGCATGCGCACTATCGCACCGATGTCCTCGCGCCGTGCCCTGCGGATGGTGTAGTCGCTCACGGCGCCAGTATCACAGGACGCGGGTGAATCCTTGATAACTCAGCTCGAATCCGAAGCGGGCGTAGAAGTCCCGCAGGTCGACACGCGCGAGGCCCGAATCGAGGTGGAGACGGCTACAGCCTCGCCGGCGTGCTTCGTCGATGCCCCAAGTCAGAAGCGCGCTGGTCACTCCGCGCCGCGCCGCGCGGATGCCTTCGAGCAAGCCGCGGGTCGCGCCTTCCCAGCCGAGTCCTCGCAGCACTGTCAATTGCGCAGTGCCGGCGACGCCGTTGTCGTCCTCGGCGACGACCAATGTGACGTGCGGGGTGGTCATGAGCTCCCGAAGTGCGGCTGCCAGCGGCTCGCCCGGTGCGCCGAACAGGCGCACGAGCGCCTCGACGTCCGTCGCTCTGGCACGTCTGATGACATCCATTTCATCCAGTATGCAGGATGCCGGCCGAGTGTCGTAATTGCGACGATGTGGCTACCCGCGGTGCTGGTTACGACGTCGCTCAGGTTGTCGTGTAGTGGCGGATGCCGTCGACGGCCTGAACGGCCAGTTTGCCCTGGGACACCAGCAGGTCGAGATGTGCCGCTGTCTCCAGGACTGCGAGCGTCTGGTTGAAGGAGTCCATTTCGGACAGTTTGCGGTTGCGGCGGGTCCAGCCGATCCGGTGCGCGGCCTCGAATGCGGTGCTCGCACCGGCCGTGATCTGAGAGCCGATCGTCTCGAGGCGTTGTCGATGATGTTCCAGCAGTTCGTCGACCCGGGTGTGCACGCTTTCGGACACGGGACCGTGGGCGGGAAGCATGCGACGGTCCGGCATCGCGCGCACCAGGCGCAGCGAGTCGATGAAGTCGTTGAGCGGCAACTCGGCCGGCACGGGTTGGAACCCGATCGAAGGCGTGATGTGCGGCAGCACGTGATCGCCGGAGAACAGCAGATCGGCGGTCTCGTCCACGAACACGACGTGACCGGCTGTGTGACCGGGAGTCGCGACGACGTCGAACTCGCGGCCGGGCAGGATCGGGCGACGTCCCGGTGTCAGCCACTCATCGGGAGCTTCCCACAGGTCAGCCTCCGTGTGCCGGCGGTCCGTACCGAAGTCACGGGCCAGGGCTTCGACGACTTCGCCGGCGCCGGCTTGGAACAGCAGGTCGATCTGAGCTTCCATCGGCAGCCGGTCAGGATTGCCGGAAGCCTTCAACGATGGCTCCTCGTCCTGACCCAGGGCGATCTTCGAGCCGAATTCGCGGCGAAGGACGACAGCTTGCGAATAGTGGTCGCGGTGCACGTGGGTCACGAGGAACTCGCTGACGTCGGCGAGCTCCGCGCCGATCCCGCCGAGCGCGTTCGCGAGCTGTTCCCGGGCCACGGTCAACGCCCAGCCCGAGTCGACCAGGACCAGTTTCTCGCCGTCGGTGACCGCGTAGACGTTGACCGCGCGAAGGGCGTCGTTGGGCAGCGGCAACGGGATCCGGTAGACACCCGCCGAGACCTCGTAGATACCGGGCTCGGTCCAGGAGTTCCTGTCGCTGCTTTCCGGCAACGGTTCCACGGTGACCTCCGTCCCGGCGAGACTGCGGCGTCCCGGCCTTCATTCACCCTGAGCCGTGCCGGGCCCGCTGTCCACCTGGGGAAGCTGAGACGCCGGTCACTCGCTCAGTTGGTGTCCTGCTTCAGGGCGGTGTCGATCGTGAGGGCCGCGGCGACCACCATGCTGGCGAGCGGATCGGGCAGCGGTTGGGGGATCTCGACGACGTAGTTGTCGGCGGTGGTGAAGGCGGCTTTGAGGAATCCGCCCCACGTCTTGGTCACCCGGGCGACCTCGGTGCCGGCGTGGTCGCGGATCGAGAAGTTCCAGGCACGCCAGTTCTCGGCGAAGATCCCGCCGACCGAGCGGCCGTCGACGACGAAACCGAAGCGGATCTTCCCGAAGACGTTCTCCTGGACGATCTCGCCGATCGGAGTCTCGTCGGCCCTCGTGACGAGGAACCGCGACTTGAAGACCTTGGCCGGCCGGGTCACCTTGAGCACGGTGCTGTGGTTGGCGTCCCGGACCTCGAACTTGTGGGTCAGGAACTGGTCGTAGTTGGTCAGCAGCCGGATCGCCTTCTTCAGCGTGCTCTGGCCGACCTGGACGACTCCGCCGAGCCGGTTGCCGTGCTGGTCGAAGACGCCGAACTCGTTGGCCATCTCGATCAGTTTCGCGCGCTGGTTGACCACCAGGACCGGCTCGGTGAACAGCGTCCCGCCGCCGGTACGCGCGGCGCCTCGGCCGCGTGTCGCGCGGTTGATCTGGTCTTGGACGCGTGCTGGGTCGTGGGACCGCTCGATGTCCAGCTCGATCGGCTCGGAGTCGCTCGGTGGTGGCGCCTGGTGGGCCGGTTGGGTGTCGGCTGTCCAGGCCCGGCCGTCCCACCAACGGTGCAGACGGGGGTCCCGCGCGTCGGGGTACCAGCCCGGTTGCGGTGGCGAACTCGTCATGGCGGGTGAGCCTATCCGCGCGGACCCCGCAGTGGTGTCGGTAAAGGCAAATGCGGCGTATGTCTGTCTCCGGGCGGTTCGGTGCGGCAGCCCGGTCGGCGTCGCCGGTGGAGGGTCGACCAGAATCGGGGGTCGTGAACGAGCGAGCTTGGCCCAGCGGTGCCGCGACGGCGATCGGTTCGATGCCGGGCACCGACCCCGCGGAAGCCGCGGCGATCGTGTTCGGCGAGTTGCCGGACTTCCCGCACCTCCCGGAGTTGCCGGCCCGCGGTGTCGGTGCCGACATACTCGGCCGGACCGCCGCGCTGCTGGTCGACCTGGCCGTCGAGGTCGTGCCGAGCGGCTACCGCGTCGCGTCGCGGCCGGGGCACGAGCACCGCCGGGCCGTCGACCTGCTTCGCTGGGATCTGGACGCCTTGCAGGAGGCACGGGAGAAGGCCGGAGCCACTCCGCCGGTCTTCAAGGTCCAGCTGGCCGGACCGTGGACGCTCGGAGCCGGGATCGAGCTGCCCCGAGGCCATCGGGTCCTCACCGACCGTGGCGCTTTGCGCGACTTCACGTCCTCCCTCTTGGACGGCCTCGCCGGGCATGTCGCGGAGGTCCAGGCCAGGACCGGGGCGCCTGTGGTCGTCCAGTTCGACGAGCCGTCGTTGCCGGCGGTGCTGGCCGGCGGTCTGTCGACGCCGTCCGGCTACGGGAATGTCTCCGCTGTGCCGGAGCCCGAGGCGCGCGACCTGCTCGCCACGGTGATCGACGGCACGAAGGCGATCACCGGCCGGCCGGTGATCCTGCACTGTTGCGCCGCGAAGCCGCCGCTGGGCCTGCTGCGCGAAGCCGGTGCCGATGCCCTTGCCTTCGACCTCGCCGCGCTCGACGGCGCCTCCGCCGCGTTCCTCGACGAGATCGGCGAAGTCTGGGACGGCGGCGCGACACTGTTCATGGGTGCGGTTCCGACAACGGCGCCCGCGTCGCCGTTGAGTCTGAAGGACGTCGGCGAACCGGCGTTCCGGCTGGCCGACCGGCTCGGCTTCAACCGCAGCGTCCTCGCCGAACGCGCGGTGCCGACCCCTGCGTGCGGCCTCGCCGGCGCCGCACCCGACTGGATGCGCCGCGTCCTCTCGTTGACGCGTGACCTCGGCAAGGCCTTCGTGGAGCCCCCGGAAGACTGGTGACGGAATCCGGCAACTCGCCGACGTCCGCCCCGCGCGGCCAGTAGCGTGGCGAGGTAGCCGACCGAACGAGGATCACCCGTAACCATGCGCCTGTTCCGCCGCAAGAGCACCGACGCCGATCCGCCCGACCCACGTACCGCGTGGCCCGAGCAGCACGTGCCGGACGATCCGGCGGCCGCGGCGGAGGCGTTCTGGCACGGCTGGTACGACCTGCTCCCGATGGTCAGTGCGGCGCTAGGCGAGGGTGAGCCACACCGGGTCGAGCACGAGCTCTGTCAGCTCGTCGAGGCGCTGCACCCGCGGCTGCACTTCTCGCTCGAACGTGGTCGTCAGGCGATCTACGCCCTGGTCGTGACCGGCCAGGAGGACCCGGAGCTGCGACCGTTCACTGACGCGTGGCGGGCGGCCGTGCCGCCGGACGACGCGATCTGGGAGTACCACGACTCCGTCCCACCCGTGCCCGATCCGACCGAGGTCACCGTCAACCTCGGCGAACACCGGATCGCGCTGGCCGACGTCCGGGTCGTCGCGCAGGTCGACGAGGACGAGCACGTGGTCGACGTCGCCGTCTTCCACCCGGGCTTCGGCGACCTCGACGCCGCCGCCCGGCAGACCATGACGTTCCTGCCCCTCGACGCGACATTGGGTGAACGGCTCGCTGCCGAACGGCTACGGCGCGTGGAGACCGCGGCGGCCGAACCGGCCGGCGCGATCACCCTTCTGGAGTTCCGTGAACTGGTGCGCGCACTGGACGGCGGACCGACCGGAAATGTCGGCACCTCCGGCTAGGGTTACCACCCGTGAGCAGCACCGAACTCCCCCAGGACCCGGTCGCGGCGGTCGACGCCCCGGTGGCCGCCGAGGACGTCACCGACGTCCCGGCCGACGTCCGCGAGCGCCACGCCGCCCTTGCGGAGGACCTGCGCAACCACCAGTTCCGCTACTACGTCCTGGACTCGCCGATCGTCTCCGACGGGCAGTTCGACGAGCTGCTCGGCGAACTGCAGCAAATCGAGGACGCGCATCCGGCGCTGGTCACGCCGGAGTCGCCGACCCAGCGCGTCGGCGGCACGTTCTCGACCGAGTTCACCGCGTACGACCACCTCGAGCGCATGCTCAGCCTGGACAACGTGTTCGACCAGGACGAGTTCCAGGCCTGGGTGGAGCGCGTCGAGAAGGAGATCGGGCGCACCGAGTTCCTCGCCGAGCTGAAGATCGACGGCCTGGCCATCAACCTCTTGTACGAAAACGGCCACCTCACCCGGGCGCTCACCCGGGGTGATGGCCGCACGGGCGAGGACGTCACGCTGAACGTCCGCACGCTCGACCAGGTTCCCGAGACGCTGACGGGCACCGACACGTTCCCGGTGCCTGCCCTGGTCGAAGTGCGTGGCGAGGTTTTCTTCCGGGTCGAGGACTTCCTGAAGTTGAACGCGATGATCGTCGAAGCGGGCAAGCCGCCGTTCGCGAACCCGCGCAACACCGCCGCCGGCTCCCTGCGGCAGAAGGACCCCAAGATTACCCGGGAGCGCAAACTGCGGCTGATCTGCCACGGGCTCGGCAAGCGCGAGGGCTTCGAACCGGCGCGCCAGTCGGAGGCGTACGACGCGCTGGCCGCGTGGGGCCTGCCGGTGTCGCCGCACAGCAAGGTCCTGACCACGGCCGAGGAACTCACCGAGCACATCACCTACTGGGGTGAACACCGCCACGACGCCGAGCACGAGATCGACGGCGTCGTCATCAAGGTCGACCAGGTGTCGCTGCAACGTCGGCTGGGCACGACGTCGCGCGCGCCGCGGTGGGCGATCGCCTACAAGTATCCGCCTGAAGAGGCGATCACGACGCTCCTGGACATCCAGGTCAACGTCGGACGGACGGGGCGCGTGACCCCGTTTGCGGTCACCGAGCCGGTCAAGGTCGCCGGGTCGACCGTCGCGCGGGCCACCCTCCACAACCAGGAGGAGGTCAAGCGGAAGGGCGTCCTCATCGGCGACCGGATCGTCATCCGCAAGGCCGGCGACGTCATTCCCGAGGTCCTCGGTCCGGTGGTGGACGCGCGCACCGGTGACGAACGCGAGTTCGTCATGCCCACCCACTGCCCGGCCTGCGGCACCGAGCTCGCCTACCAGAAGGAAGGCGACAAGGACATCCGCTGTCCGAACAGCCGCTTCTGCCCCGCGCAGCTGCGAGAGCGCTTGTTCAGCCTCGCCGGGCGCGGCGCCTTCGACATCGAGGTGCTCGGGTACGAGGCGGCGGCCGCGCTGCTCGACGCGCGGGTGATCGCCAACGAGGGTGATGTCTTCGACCTGAACGAGGACAGCCTCGCCGAGGTCGAGCTGTTCCGCACCAAGGCCGGCGAGTTGTCGGCGAACGCGCGAAAGCTGCTTGCCAACCTCGACGTGGCGAAGGATCGGCCGCTGTGGAAGGTGCTGGTCGCTTTGTCGATCCGGCACGTCGGGCCGACGGCGGCGCAGGCGCTGGCCCGTGAGTTCGGGTCGATCGAGGGCATCGAGCAGGCGACCGAGGAGGAGCTGGCGGACGTCGACGGCGTCGGCCCGACCATCGCGCACGCGACGCAGGAGTGGTTCGAGGTCGGCTGGCACCGCGAGATCGTCGAAAAATGGCGACGCGCCGGCGTGCGGATGGAGGAGGAGCGCGACGACTCCGTCCCGCGCAACCTCGAAGGCCTGTCGATCGTCGTGACGGGCTCGCTCGACGGCTTCTCCCGCGACGAGGCCAAGGAAGTCATCATGGCCCGTGGCGGGAAGGCTGCCGGGTCGGTCTCGAAGAAGACGTCGTTCGTCGTCGTCGGGGATGCGCCTGGTTCGAAATACGACAAGGCCGTTCAGCTCAAGGTGCCGGTGCTCGACGAGGCCGGCTTCCGCGTCCTGCTGGAGCAGGGACCCGAGGCGGCGCAGGAGGTGGCGCTGCCGGCCGGCGACGAAACCGCCGAAGATGAGTCCGGGGAGACGGATGGGTGATGTCGAGATCCGGCCACCGCGGCCCGAGGAATACGCGGCGGCGGGCGAGGTGACGGTTCGGGCCTACGACGTCGATGGTCACTTGGCCGACGATGTCGGGTACGACGCGAAGTTGCGTGACGTCACGAGCCGGGCAGAGCTGGCCGAGGTGCTCGTCGCCGTCGACGCGGCGGGGGAGGTGCTCGGCACCGTGACCGTCGTGCGGCCGGGGTCGCCGTACGCCGAGATCTCGCGTCCGGGGGAGCTCGAGTTCCGGATGCTCGCGGTGGCGCCGTCGGCGCGTGGTCGTGGTGTCGGCGAGGCGTTGACGCGGGCCGTGCTCGACCGGGCGCGGGCGCTGGGCATCCGCAAGGTGGTGCTGAGCAGCCTCGACCGGATGCACTCCGCGCACCGGCTTTACGAGCGTCTCGGGTTCGCGCGCCTGGCCGAGCGGGACTGGCGGCCGTTCCCGCACATCAGCCTGATCGCCTACCAGATCGACGTCTGACCTGGCGTTCGTCGAAAAAGGGACGAGCCAACGCGGACTCGTCCCTTTTCGGCAACGTGTTCGGCTAGCCGTCGAGGACGACTGCGACGATCCCTGCGAGGTGGGCGAGCCGCGCTACCTCGGCCGCGCGGAAGGCCGGCCCGCCCGGACGGGCGACGAGCAGCGCCTTGCCCGGTTTGCCCAGCGGGGTGGCCGCCAGCTCGGTGCCCAGTTCCTTCCACGTCTCCGGGATCCAGGCCTCCTCGCCGTCGAGCACCGTCGCGCGCTCGAGCGGGAGCCAGGGCAGGTCCGTGATCGGAGTCTCTGGTGCAGCGCTCGACGACGCCAGCCGGAGGGCGCCGGTCTCGGCGTGTTCGACGATCATCGCCCAGCCGGCGCGCACGATGCGGGGCACGCCCTCGGCCAGGATGTCGAGGCCGGTTTTCGGCCGTGCGGCGATCTCTTCGACGAGTTCGAGTTCGCGGTGCGTGTCGAGCACGCCCGCGTAGGGGCGGACCGCGTCGACTTCGACGCCTTCGACACTTTCGGCCGCTGTGATGAGCGCGTCGGGCAGCCGGCCCGACGGGAGCTCGACCACGAGGTCGTCCACCGCCACCCCGGTGCCGCGTTCGACGACGTCCACGCTGAGGATGTCGGCGCCTACCGTGCCGAGCGCCGTGGCGACCGCGCCGAGGGTCCCCGGGCTGTCCGGAAGGAGGACCCGGATCAGGAACGACACGACGCGCCCCTCTCGCCTCTGGCGTCCCAGCCTTGCCGTGGGACGCTCGATGCCGGTCGCCGATTGTGACAGACCCACCCGGCCCGCGGACCCGCTGTCCGCCGGGCGGGACGCGAGCGTCGCCGGACGGCACCCGGCCTGCGCCGGGCGTAACCCAGTCGAGTCGTCCGGCGTCGTCACCATAGACTTGCAGCTTCCGAGACAACCCGCACAGCACAACCCGGGAGTCACCCGCGTGCCCAACATTTCCCGAGACGAGGTCGCGCACCTCGCGAAGCTGGCCAGGCTGGCCGTGACCGACGACGAGCTCGACGTCTTCGCCGGCCAGCTCGACCAGATCCTGGACTCGGTGGCCAAGGTGAGCGAGGTCGCCGCCGACGAGGTGCCGCCGACCTCGCACGCCGTTCCGCTGACGAACGTCTTCCGGCAGGACGTCGTCCGTCCCGGGCTCACGCAGCAGCAGGCGCTGGCCGGTGCGCCGGCCGCCGAGGACGGCCGCTTCCGGGTGCCGCGGATTCTGGGGGAAGAGCAGTGACCGAGCTCATCAAGCTGACCGCCGCCGAGCTGGCGGAGAAGATCCACGCGCGCGAGGTGTCCGCGGTGGAGGTCACGCAGGCTCACCTGCACCGGATCGCCGAGGTCGACGACCACATCCACGCGTTCCTGCACGTCGACACCGAGGGCGCGCTGGCCGCGGCCAAGGCCGTCGACGAGGGCATCGCCGGGGGCAACGCGCCCGCGTCGGCGCTGGCCGGCGTGCCGCTCGCCCTCAAGGACGTCTTGACCACCGAGGGCGTGCCGACGACCTGTGGTTCGAAAACGCTCGAAGGCTGGATCCCGCCGTACGACGCGACCGTGACGCGCAAGCTGCGCGAGGCCGGTGTCGTGATTCTCGGCAAGACGAACATGGACGAGTTCGCCATGGGCTCGTCGACCGAGAACTCGGCGTACGGCCCGACGCACAACCCGTGGGACCACGCCCGCATCCCGGGCGGGTCGGGCGGTGGTTCGTCAGCGTCGATCGCGGCGTTCGAAGCCGCCATCGCCATCGGGACCGACACCGGTGGTTCGATCCGGCAGCCCGGGTCCGTCACCGGCACCGTCGGGGTCAAGCCGACCTACGGCGGGGTGTCGAGGTACGGCCTCGTCGCTTTTTCGTCGTCGCTCGACCAGGCCGGGCCCTGCGCGCGGACGGTGCTCGACGCTGCCCTGCTGCATGAGGTCATCGCCGGCCACGACCCGCTGGACTCGACCTCCATCGACGCGCCGGTGCCGCCGGTGGTCGCCGCGGCCCGGCAGGGCATGACCGGTGACCTCAAGGGCGTCAAGGTCGGCGTCGTGAAGGAGTTCGGCGGCGACGGCTACCAGCCGGGCGTGGAGCGGTCGTTCCACGCCGCGGTCGAGCAGCTGCGTGCGCTCGGTGCCGAGGTCGTCGAGGTGTCGTGTCCGCATTTCGTCTACGCGCTGCCCGCGTACTACCTGATCGCGCCGAGCGAGTGCTCGTCGAACCTCGCGCGGTTCGACGCCATGCGCTACGGCCTGCGCGTCGCCGACGACGGCACGCACAGCGCCGAAGAGGTCATGTCGCTGACTCGCGAGAAGGGCTTCGGCGCCGAGGTCAAGCGGCGGATCATGCTGGGCACCTACGCGTTGTCGTCCGGCTACTACGACGCCTACTACGGCTCGGCGCAGAAGGTGCGCACGCTGATCACGCGTGACTTCGCGGCCGCCTTCGAAAAGGTCGATGTCCTCGTTTCGCCCACGACGCCGACCACGGCGTTCAAGATCGGCGAGCGCGTCGACGACCCGATGGCGATGTACCTCGCCGACCTGTGCACGATCCCGTCGAACCTGGCCGGCAACGCCGCGATGAGCGTGCCGAGCGGGCTGTCCGACGAGGACGGCCTGCCGGTCGGCCTGCAGATCATGGCCCCGGCTCTCGCCGACGACCGGCTCTACCGGGTCGGCGCCGCCTACGAGGCCGCCCGCGACGCCGCCGCTGGTGGCTCGCTCGTCCACAAGGTCCCGGAGCTGGGAGGAACGAAGTGACTGCCGTGGCCGAGTTGATGGACTACGCCGACGTCATCGAGCGCTTTGACCCCGTGCTGGGGCTCGAGGTGCACGTGGAGCTGAACACCAACACGAAGATGTTCTGCGGCTGCGAAAACGAGTTCGGCGGTGAGCCGAACACGAAGGTCTGCCCGACCTGCCTCGGCCTGCCCGGGGCGCTGCCGGCCCTCAACGGCAAGGCCGTCGAGGGCGCGATCCGGATCGGTCTCGCACTGAACTGCGAGATCGCCGAGTGGTGCCGGTTCGCCCGGAAGAACTACTTCTACCCGGACATGCCGAAGAACTTCCAGACGTCGCAGTACGACGAGCCGATCGCCTTCAACGGCTACCTCGACGTCACGCTCGACGACGGCGAGGTCGTGCGCGTGGAGATCGAGCGCGCGCACATGGAGGAGGACACCGGCAAGTCGTTGCACGTCGGCGGCGCCACCGGGCGGATCCACGGTGCCGAGCACTCGCTGCTCGACTACAACCGGGCCGGCGTGCCGCTGATCGAGATCGTCACCAAGACGATCGAGGGCACCGGCGAGCGGGCTCCCGAGGTGGCGCGGGCGTACGTGTCCGCGCTGCGGGACCTGCTGCGCGCGCTCGACGTGTCCGACGTCCGCATGGACCAGGGCTCGCTGCGGTGCGACGCGAACATTTCGCTCATGGCGAAGGACGCGACCGAGTTCGGGACGCGCACCGAGACGAAGAACGTCAACTCGCTGCGCAGCGTCGAACGGGCCGTTCGCTACGAGATGACGCGGCAAGCGGCGATCCTCGCCGACGGCGGCAAGATCAAGCAGGAAACCCGCCACTTCCAGGAGGCCGACGGCTCGACGTCGCCCGGCCGCACCAAGGAGACCGCCGAGGACTACCGGTACTTCCCGGAGCCCGACCTGGTCCCGATCGCGCCGTCGCGCGAGTGGGTCGAGCAGCTGCGTGGCACGCTGCCTGAGATGCCGTCCGAGCGGCGGAAGCGGATCCAGCAGGAGTGGTCACTTTCCGACGAAGCCCTGCGTGACCTGCTGAATGTCGGGGCTGTCGACCTCGTCGCGGCCACGGTCGAGGCCGGCGCGTCGCCGGACGAGGCCCGTGGCTGGTGGGTCAACACCCTGGCTCAGGAGGCGAACACCCGCGAGGTCGAGCTGGCCGATCTGGCGATCACGCCGAAGCAGGTGGCCGAGGTCATCGGGCTGGTTTCGTCGGGTGAGCTGACGAACAAACTGGCCAAAGAGGTCGTCCAGGGGGTGCTCGCCGGTGAGGGCGAGCCGCGCGAGGTCGTCGAGAAGCGCGGGCTGAAGGTCGTCTCGGACGACTCGGCGCTGCTCGCGGCCATCGACGAGGCCCTGGCGGGGCAGCCGGACGTCGCGGACAAGATCCGCGGCGGCAAGGTCGCCGCGGCGGGTGCGATCGTCGGCGCGGTCATGAAGGCGACCAAGGGACAGGCCGATGCCAAGCGGGTCCGCGAGCTGATCATCGAGCGCGTCGGTTCCTGACCCGATTTCATGACACAGCCGTTCTCTGTCAAAGGCGTCACCTGGCGCGAGTGGCTCGGCCTGGCGGCCGGGCTGCTCGCGCTGGGTTCGACGTTCCTGCCGTGGACCACGCTGAGCACCAACAAACCGGACATCGAAGACATCCTCTCGCAGTTGGAGCACAGTGATGTCGTCCGCGACGCGTGGCACTCGGGCTTCTTCGCGTGGTGCCCGCCGTTGCTGTTACTGCTGGCCGGGCTGGTCGTGGTCTTTTTCGGGCGAATCCGGAAAGCACGGGTGAGCGGCCTGCCGCACCTGTGGCTGGTGGTCGCCGTGGCGTCGCTGCTGCTGATGGTGGTCGGCTGGTTCACGCTGGACTGGGAGTTCGACGCCGACCAACGCGGCATCTTCGACGCCGCCGGTATCGCGATCGGTCCCGGCTTCGGCCGGTTCCTCGGGCTGTTGGCCGCGCTCGTGTCGGGCGTGGCCGCTTTCTTGGACATGCGGGCGGCGCGGGCCGAAAGCCGCCAGTCGCGGAAACGTGAGCCCCGTAGCAAGAGCCGCTGACCGATTCTCGGCAACCGCACCGGTTGAGGTGACGGCGGATCGCCGCCAGGGGCAGCCGTGCGGGCGTGGTCGGTGGATGACCGAGTCGTCCGTTCCGGTTGTGGGCTGGTGCTGACAACGTTGACATCGCGGGCGGCCGTTGCGTGAGAAAGCGCTTTCTGAGACGGTCGAGGTGTGCCGCAGGAGGCTGCGGGTGACCGGCGGGAGACGTCGGTGGGCGAACGACATCCAGTGGTGACAGCGAAGTCGCCGGCCGGCGACCGGAGCGCAAACGCTCGGCGGAGGTCGGGCCGGCGCGGGACGTCGCTGACGGATCCGCGAGCCGAAACGAGAGTGAGCCGGTGAAGGAGCTGGGCCGGGAGCGGCGCGTGCAGGGAACCGCGGTGGGCGTCTGCGGGGCAGGTCGTCGGAGTCGGTGAGGAGGGAGTTCGGGTTGGCTGACGGGAAGCGCATGCGGGTCGCTGTCGTCGGGGCTGGGGCCATCGCCGACAGCCACCGCACTGCCTATCGGGCTCACCACGATGACGTCGATCTCGTGGCCGTCGCGGATGTCGACGAGGCTCGGGCCCTTGCCTTCTGTGCGACCACCGACCATGCCCGGCCCTACCGTGACCTCGACTCCCTGCTCGCCGAGCAGAAACCTGACTTCGTCTCGATCTGCACTCCGCCGGGGCTGCACGTCGAACAGACCAAAAAAGTCCTCGGGAGCGGCGCCTGGGTCTGGTGTGAGAAGCCGCCTTGTCGTTCGCTCGCCGAATACGACGAGATGGTCTCCGCCGAACGGGAGCGGGGTCCGTACGTCTCCTTCGTCTACCAGCAGCGGTCCGGCTCCGCCGTTGCCCGTTTTCGGGAACTGCTCGCGAAGGGGGAGCTCGGCCGTGCGCTCGTCGCGCATTGTCAGACCACCTGGTACCGCGATGCCGGCTACTACTCCGTCCCGTGGCGAGGGCGGTGGGCGACCGAAGGCGGCGGGCCCGCCATGGGGCACGGCATTCACCAGATGGATCTGCTGCTCCACCTGCTCGCCGGCGAGGACGGCGAGGATGGCGGGGATGGCGGGGATGGCAGACAGCGCGGCGCGGGGGAGGAGAGCAGGGAGGCTGGAGACGGCGAGTGGGCCGAAATCCAGGCCATGACCGCGCGGCTCGTGCACGACGTCGAGACCGAGGACGTCTCCACCGCCCTCGTCCGGTTCGGGTCGGGGGCGCTGGCGACCGTCGTCAACAGTGTCCTCTCGCCCGACGAAGTGAGCCGGATCCGGATCGACTGCGAACGCGCCACCGTCGAGCTCACGCACCTCTACGGCCACGTTGCCGAAAATTGGCGATACACCCCCGCACCGAACTGCGCCAAGCTGGAGACCGAACCCGCCGAGGACGTCGGCAGCTCGCACGCCGCCGCGTTGACACCCGTCCTGGACGCCTACCGGGCCGGGCGGCGGCCGCCGTGCAGTGGGCGGGACGGGCGGCGCGTGCTGGAGTTCGTCGCCGCTCTCTACAAGGCCGCCTTCACCGGGCAGAGCGTTCGGCGCGGGGAGATCGGGCCCGGTGACCCGTTCTACCGCGACATGGCCGGCGCCGGGGAAAAAGCCCCGTGAGCGCGGCGATCAGCGTCATCCACCGGCACGGCGACCGCGTGACCGTCGAGGCCGCCGAGGTCCAGCTCATGTCCTATGTGTACAAGCCCGATCCCGTCGCCTACGAGTCGCGCAAGCCCTACACCCATCCGCTGCGGACCCTTCGCGGCCGGCGCGTCAGCGGGTACCGGCCCGCCGACCACCGGTGGCACAAGGGCCTGCAGATGACGTCGAGCCACCTGTCCGGCCAGAACTTCTGGGGCGGCCACACCTACGTCCCCGGCCGCTGGTACCAGGACCTGCCCGACCGCATCGGCTCGATGCGCCACGACGGGTTCGCCGGCTTCACCGTCGACGGCGACCGGCTGACCTTCACCGAACGGCTCACCTGGGTCGCCCACCGCGGCGACGAATGGGCGCGCGAGCGGCGGGACATCGTCGTCCACTCCGTCGAGGCCGGCGAGGGCGCCTGGGCCATCGACTGGGGCATCGAGCTGACCAACGTCCGCGACGCGCCGCTCGTGTTCGGCAGCCCGACCACCGCCGGCCGCGAGCAGGCCGGGTACACCGGCCTGCACTGGCGGGGCCCGCGTGACTTCAGCGGCGGCCGCGTCTTCGGGCCCGGTGATCTCCGCGGCGACGACATGATGGGCGCGCAGGCGCCGTGGCTGGCCTTCGTCGGTGAGCACGACGACGTCGACGCGCACTCGACGCTCGTCTTCGCGCATTCGCCGGAAAACGACCACGCGATCCACGAGTCGCACTGGTTCGTCCGAAGCAAGGACACGCCCATGGTGGCCTTCTCGTGGGCGTTTTTCGAAGAATTCGCCCTCCCGCCGGGAGAGAGCTTCACGTACCGCTACCGGGTCGTCGTCGCCGACGGAGCGTGGGACCGCGATCAGGTGACCGAATATCTCGACAGGCACGGATGGTCATGAACGAATTCCCGCTACCGGGTGGCATCGGCGTCTCACACTTGCGCGCCTACGACTGGGAAGCCGAGGATGGCGTCTGCGGTGGCAGCCCGCACCTGCACCTCGCCTGCACCGAGGCCTACGTCGTCACGGCCGGGCGAGGCGCCGTCCAGACGCTGAGCACCGGCGGGTACGCGGAGACGCCGCTCGAAGCCGGGGTCATCGCGTGGTTCGCGCCGGGGACCGTCCACCGGATGGTGCAGGGCGGCGGCCTGCGCGTCACCGTCCTCATGCAGAACAGCGGCCTGCCCGAAGCGGGCGACGCCGTGTTCACCTTCCCGCCCGAAGTTCTCGCCGACCCCGCCGCTTACGCCGAGGCCGCCGCGTTGCCGAAAACCGACGACGGCGCCAAAGAACGTCGTGACCTGGCGATTCGCGGCTACCTGCCGCTGCGCGAAGCGCTGCTGGACGGCGACCCGGAGCCGCTGAGGACTTTCCACCGGGCGGCCGTCGCGCTCGTGTCGCCGAAAATCGGAGACTGGGTACCGCGCTGGCAGGCCGGGGCCCTGGAGGCCACCGAACTGACCGGGGCGCACCTCAAGGCCCTCGCCGACGGCGACGGGAGCCACCTCGACCAGTCGGGCGTCCGGGTCGCGACGCCGTCGAACCCCGACGGCTACGGCATGTGCGGGCGCCGCACGGAATACGACCTGACCTCGCCCGTGGGTGGGGAACGAGTCCTCGACCAGGAAGGCCGGCAGCGATGAACCAGACCGCCATCGGAGTGCTGCTCAACGGGGTCACCGGCCGGATGGGGTACCGGCAGCACCTGCTCCGGTCGGTGCTGGCCATCCGCGAGCAGGGCGGCGTCGAACTGCCCGACGGCACCCGCGTGCAGCTCGAGCCGATCCTCGCCGGGCGCAACGCGGCCAAGCTGAAAGAACTCGCCGATCGGCACGGCCTGACCGCGTGGACGACCGACATCGACTCGGCGCTGGACGACGTGCGGATCTACTTCGACGCGCAGCTGACGTCGGCGCGCGAGCCGGCGGTGCGGGCGGCGATCGCCGCGGGCAAGCACGTCTACGCCGAGAAACCCCTGGCCGAGACGCTGCCGGCGGCGCTGGAGCTGGCCGGTCTCGCGCGGGACGCGGGGATCTGCCACGGCGTCGTCCACGACAAGCTGTTCCTGCCCGGCATCCTGAAGCTCCGGCGGCTGATCGACGGCGGGTTCTTCGGCCGGATCCTGTCGGTGCGCGGCGAGTTCGGCTACTGGGTCTTCGAAGGCGACTGGCAGGAGGCGCAGCGGCCGAGCTGGAACTACCGCGCCGAGGACGGCGGCGGGATCGTGCTCGACATGTTCTGCCACTGGAACTACGTGCTGGAGAACCTCTTCGGCTCGGTCCGCGCGGTGACGGCGAAGGCGGTCACGCACATTCCGCGCCGCTGGGACGAGCAGGGCGAGGCGTACCCGGCGACGGCCGACGATGCCGCGTACGGCATCTTCGAACTCGAGTCGGGGGCCATCGCGCAGATCAACTCGTCGTGGTCCACGCGGGTCTTCCGCGACGAGCTGGTCGAGTTCCAGGTCGACGGCACCGAGGGCAGCGCCGTCGCCGGCCTGCGGCGCTGCCGCGTCCAGCACCGCTCGGCGACGCCGAAGCCCGTCTGGAACCCGGACCTCCCGGCCACCGAGCCCTTCCGCGAGCAGTGGCAGGAGGTGCCCGACAACGCCGAGTTCGACAACGGCTTCAAGGCGCAGTGGGAGGAGTTCGTCCGGGACGTCGTCGCCGGGCGGCAGCACCGCTACGACTTCTTCTCGGCCGCACGGGGGTTGCAGCTCGCGGAGGCCGGGTTGACGTCGTCGGCGGAAGGACGGCGGGTGGAGCTGAAACCGCCGGCGTAGGTCAGTCCTTGGGGAACTGCGGTGCTTCGAGCACGCGGTAGTGGTAGCTCTGGCGTTCCTCGTGGTCGACGAGCGTCCGGAAGCCGGCTGCCCCCACGACCTCCAGCAACGCGCGGACGATCAGCTCCTTCGCCGTGACGACGTAACCGACGAGCGGGTTCGCGGGGTCCTGACGGCTGATCTGCTCGTGGTAGGACGCGGTCTCCTGGACCGGCGCGTGCCATTCCAGCGTCACCCCGAAGGGCTGGATGTCGTTGACGTGGATCCACGCCCCGGCCGGCCAGGGATCCGGGGTGAAGCGGTCGAGCACCGTGGCGGCGAAACCCATTCTCGTCAGTTCCGCCCGCACCGATTCCGCCAGTTCGCGCCACGACGCGATCGCTTCTTCCGGTGCCCGGAACATCGGATCATCGGCGACCTGCGCCGCCTTTTCGAACTGGAACGGATCGGTCATGCATTCACCTTAGCACGGCGAAGTGGTGGCCGGAATCGAGCGCCAAGCCACCACTTCGCCGTTGCCAATCAATTATCAGGGATATCCGGTGCCGCGTCGCGCGATGAGGCTGCGCAGCGTTTCCAGCTCCATTTCACTGTCTTTGAGGTAGTAAACGGCATAATCGATCGTCGTGCCCGGCGTGAGCTTTTCGGTCAGCAGTGGAAGGCACGTGTCCTTGCAGGGACTCCGTTCGGTGAACAGACGCTCGATCTGCTTGGGATCGAATCCGGCGTCTTCGAGCGTCTTGATGATGCGTTGCTCGGCGTGCAGGTTCGTGCCGCTGATCGCGCCGATGTAGCCCTCGCCGAGAATGGGATCGGTGTATCCGGGGATCTTCGCCACCGAGACGTTGATACCCGGGCTCTTGAGCAGGCCCATCGCCCGCCGCAGCTGATAGGCCTTGTCGGCGAGGTCGTTCCCCCAGCGTTCGTACTGGAGGGGGTTGAGGCAGGGACCGCCGGCGGCCGCCGCGCGGGCGGCGGCGAACCCGGGGATGCACGCCCCGCCGATCTTGCTGATGAAATTGCGGGCCAGATCGCCGAGGGTGTTGCGCACCGCGAGGTTGGAGAGGAACTCCTCGGAACTCAGCGCGCTCAACCTGGACGCGAGGAACGAGTCGCTGGCGATGCCGGTGACGAACTCCGCTCCGAGCGTCAGCTCGAAGCCCGCGCCCACCGCCTCCGCCAGGAAACCCGCTTCGGCGGTGACCAGCGCGCCCACCAGCGGGGCCGTGCAGACCTCCGCGCAGAAGATGCCCGCCCCGACGATCACCGCTCCCGCGACGATCGTCCCGGCGATCGTCCACCAGCGCTCGGAATCGGCTTCGTCCTCGGCCTGCTGCTTGGCGTCGGAGATCGCCTTGTTGATGACGTAGGTCAGCGCCGGGTTGTACGCGCCCTTGAGGCAGTCGTTGAACGTCTGCTCGCTGTACTGCTTGAGCTGGTTGCAGACCGCGACGTTGCGCTCGGACTCGCCCTTGGGATCGTTGATCAACCGGGTCGCGCGGGCGACGCAGTCGTCGTGCTCCGGGCCCGCCGGGACCGCGTTGCAGGCCCCGTTGACGTCGTCGGCGAACTTCTTCTTGGCGTCGGCGATCTCCTGGTTCGCCTTGGTGATCGCCTTTTCCCGGGCGTCGTTCGCGGCCGTGACGGCGGCGTCGGCGTCCTTGCCGGCGTCGATCGCGTCCTGGTACGCCTGGTGCGCCGCGTCGATGGCGCTCTGCGCGTACTGGGTGGCCACGTTGGCGGAGTGCCGGGCCGCCATGGCCGACTGCGAGGCCCGGACCGCCGCCTGCGAGGCGCGGGCCGCGGCGTCCTGCGCGGTGGCGGCCGACTGGTAGGCCTTCTCCGCCGATTCCCGGGCGTCCTGCGCCGACTTCGCCGCGTCCTTCGCCGAGTTGATGGCGTCGGTGGCGTGGGCGTTCGCCTCTTCCGCGTACTGGCGCGCCTTGTCCGCGTCGTGCCGGGCGCCGGCCGCGACCGACTGCGCCTGCGCGGCGTTCTGGGACGCCGTCGCCGCGACCGAAGTCGCCTCGGCGACCAGGCCGGCGACGACCGCGTTGTGCGCTGCCGATTCCCGGTCGTGGCGGGTCGCGACGTACTGGCCGTTGAGCCGGTACATCCGGACCATGTCGGGCGGGCCGGCCAGCGCCGCCTGGGCCAGCATCCGGGCTTCCGGCCCGGTGGTGGTGGCGGCGATCAGCTGGTTCAGCGCCAGCCGGTCGTCCTTTTCCCGCGCGACGTTCTGCCCGGTGTCGAGGAACTGCCGGTACGCGGCCACGGTGCCGGCGTCGAGCGCTTTCTGCGCTTCGGAGACGACGACGGCGTTGCCCTCGGCGCGTGCGGTGGCCTGGGCCTGGTTGACCTGCAGCCGCAGCACGCTGCCTTCGGTCGGGTAGTCCGGCGAGGCCAGGAACCGCTTGACGTCGGTGTCGGTGCCCGCGAGTGCCTGCTGCCCGGCGGCCTTCTTCGCCGGGTTCGCGTCGTCGATGAGCTCCTGCAGGGTCTCCCGGTCGTCCTGGGCCGCCGCACGGGCGACGCCGGTGTGGACGAACTCCTGGACTTCCCGGTCGGCGCCGGACAGCGCGCCTTCGGCGGCCGATTGCGTCCACGGGCCACCCGTGGTCAGCAGCCGCAGGGCGACCTTCCGGCCGTCGAGGGTGACCAGGGCCGGGGTGGTGCCGGGTGCGTTCGCCTCCGCCAGCAGCCTGCTGGTTTCGGTGTCGCGCTGGACCTCCTGAGCCGCGTTCCACTTGCGGGTCAGGCCGAGCCGGTCCTGGATGGCGCCGGCCTGCTGAGCGGCTTCGGTGGCCTGGTCGGCTTGCAGCGCGATCCGGTCTTCGTCGACCTTGCGGGCGGCGGTGTAGATCCGGGCCGCCTGGTTCGCCGAGTCGACCGCGATCTGCGCGGCGGTGCTCGCCGCGTTCGCGTGTTCGGTGGCGAGCTGCGCCGCCTGTTCCGCGTTGACGGCGTGCTCTGCCGCGTCCCGCGCGGCCGCGGCGGCGACGGCGGCGTCCAGCGCGGCGCGTGAAGCGAGCACACGCGCCTGTGCCGCCGCGGCGGCCGCTTCGTCGGCGTACGTGCGGGCCGAGGCCGCGGCCTGGTTCGCGCGGTTGGCCTGCCGCTGCGCGGTCGCGGCCGCGGCTTCGGCCTGGTGGGCATCGGCACCGGCGTTCTTCGCCCACTTGACGGCTTCGCGTGCCGCCGCGGCCGAGTTCGACGCGTTCGTCCCGGCCGAGTTCGCCGCGTCGATCGCTTCGCGGGCGTGGCCCAGCGCGACCTGCGCCTGGTCGATCGCGTCGACGGCCTGCTGAGCGCTGGTCGAGGCGGCCGCGGCGTCGATGGCCGCCTTCGAGGCGTCACCGGCCTTGCCGCGGTCGACGCGGGCGGCGGCGGCCGCGCTCCACGCGGCGCTCGAGGCTCGTCCGGCCTTCGACGCCGCGGCCGCCGCGCGGGCGGCGGCGTTGGCGGCGACCCGGGCCGCCGACGTCGCCGCGTTGGCCGCGCCGATCGCCGTGACGGCGGCGTTCGCGGCCCGGTCGGCGGCGCTCGCGGCCCGTCCGGCCGCTTCCGCCGCACCCGCGGCGTTGTCCTTCGCCGCCTCGGCGGCCTGGGCGGCGAGCTCGCTCGCTTGCCGAGCCAGGTCGGCTTCCTGCTTCGCGCGGTCGGCGGCGTCCTTCGCCTCCTGCGTCTCCTGCGCGGCCTGGGCGCCGGCGATCTTCGCGGCGTCGACCAGCTGCTGGATGCTCGACGTCTCCTGATCGCGGGCGGCCGCGACCTCCCAGTCGCGGTCGATGAACAGCCGCAGCCGGTTCGGGGTGCCGTCGTCCAGCGCGTCCTGCGCCGCGGCCTTCGCCTCGGGGCCGCTGATGGTCAGGATCTGGTTGACGCGCACCCGGAGGTCGACGGCTTCAGCGCGGGCCGAGGTCGTGTCCAGGAACTCGTGCAGCGCGGCCGAAGTCCCGTTGTCCAGCGCGACCTGGCCGGCCTTCTTCACCTCCGCGCCACCCGCGGCCATGATCTGGTTGACGCGGACGCGCAGGTCGGTGTCCGACGCGGGGACCCAGCCACCGCTCAGGAAGTTCCGCAGCGCGGCGGGATCGTTGTCCGCGGCGTCGAGGGCTTGCTGCGCCGTCGTCTTCACGGTCGGGCCGCCGGCGTTGAGGATCTGGTTCACCGACAGCCGGTCGTCCAGCGTCGCGAGCCGGCCCAGCTTGTCGTCGAGGAACGCCGTGACGTCGGCGTCGGAGCCGGTCAGCGCTTTTTCGGCTTCGGCCTTGACCTGCGAGCCGGCGCTGCGCCAGATCGTGAGGACCTTGGCGCGCGGGGAAAGTTCGGCGGCCGTCGAGGTGGCGGCGGTCCGGGGGACCGCGGCCGGGGCCGCGGTGGCCTGCTGCACGGATTGTGCGGTCAGTGCGGCAACCAGCGCGACGACGAGACCGCCGCGCCGGAGCCGCTGAAGTCTTTTCAGCGGTCTCATGGCTCTCTTTCGCGAACGCGCACCGGCGCCACACCGGCCGGTGCTCGGGTGGGGAGGGAAACGGCCGGAAAAGGTCAGCCGGGCGACGAAGAATCGCGAAACGTCGTTCGGACGGCACAAAGCCACGAAAACAGCACGAGCATCCGGAAATCCCCCTCAGCGGAACACCGTGAGATTCCGCCCAACCGCGACCTTAACAGCGTGAAGATCGCCGAACCATGAGGCAAAAGGGGGTGATCGGGGTCACAGGTCCGACGACGCGGCGGGCGAGGACGGCACGGGTCCGTCCGCCGGTCATCGTCCGGTGGCGTTCGGCCGGTCAGGCGCGGTCGTGGAGGGTGACCTGGTAGCCGTCGGGGTCGGCGAAGGTGAACGTCCGGCCGAAGGGGCCGTCGATCGGCGCGGAGACGATGGTGTGACCGTCGGCGGCGAGAGCATCGTGAATCGCCTGGACGTCGGTGGCGTGGAGCCAGATCGCGGCACCGATGCCGGGCTGGGCAACGGAGGCGAGATCGGTGCCGGGAAGGACGTCGCGGAGTGCGAACGCGATCGGCTTCGTCTCGAAGACGACGGCGTGCGGAGGTCCGGCCGGCGAGCGGACGAGGCCGAGGTACTGCTCGTAGAACGCCTGCGAAGCGTCGAGGTCGCGCGCTTGGAGCGAGAGGAAGTCGGGGCCGGTGGCGGGCATGAGATGCTCCTTCGGTTCGTGTCAGCTTTCTGACACGGACCAACCTATGTCAGAATGCTGACATGAGTCAAGACGGTGTCGACCTCGAGACGTCACTGGGCTACCTGCTGAAAGAGGCGTCGAGCGCGCTGCGCGTGGCCATGGAGGAGGTGCTGCGGCCGCTCGGGATGAACGTGACGCGCTACTCCTGCCTCGAGCTGCTGGCCCAGCGACCGGGCTTGTCGAACTCCGAGCTCGCGCGGGGCGCGTTCGTGACCCGGCAGTCGATGAACGTGCTGCTTCAGGCCCTGGAACGAGAGGGCTACGTGACCCGGCCCGCGGAGGCACCCGTCGGGAAAGTGCTTCCCACGCGGCTCACGCCTCGCGGACGACGGAGCCTCGAGAAGGCGACCGTCGCGGTCCGGTCCGTCGAGGTCAGGATGCTGTCCGGGCTGACCGAGGCCGACCAGTCGGGCGCGTTGCGGATCCTGCGCAGCATGATCCGTTCCCTGCGCGACGACGGCGCCTAGCCGGCTGGGTCAGTCCTTGCCGTTGCCGCCGCCGGACGTCGCCGGCGTGATCAGGACGACGCGGTCGTCGCTCGAGACCGGCGTCCCGCCGTCCTTGTTGACCGTGCCCGCCACCGCGAGCTGGGGGTTGATCATGCTCATCCCGGCGAGCCGCCCGAACGTCTCCGGCGGCTTGCCGGTCTTCCCGTCGAGGCTCACGGTCGGCTTGCCGCTGATCGCGCCCTCCGCGGTCACGGGCAGGTTCTGCAGGTTCCCGGCGAGCGACGTCCCGACCGAGACCGAGCCGTTCGCGTCGACGAAGTCGGCGCAGCCCGCGACCCCCGGCTTCTCCGGCCACGTCCACGCCGGCGTCGTCAGCGGCTGCCCGGCCTGCACCCGGTAGAGGGCATCCTTGTCGGCGAGCCGGTCGGTGACCCAGACGCGGCCGCCGTCGGCGGAGGCGCACAGCCCGCCCGGCGCGTGCAGCCCGGCCGCCACGGTCAGGGAGCCGTTCGGGTTGCCCGCCGCGGCCTTGCCGGACGTGTCGATCCGCAGCACCTTCCCCGCGAGCGAGTTCGGGTCGGCGGCGGCGTTCGGATCGCCCGCGTCGCCGGTGGCGACGAGCAACGCGCCGCGGTTGTCGGCGCTGATCGTGCCGCGGTTGCCGGTCGCGCCCTTCGGGATCCCGGTGAGCACCGGCTTCGCCGCCTGCCCCTTGGCGAAGCGCACGACGCGGTTGTCCGTCGCTGTCGTCACGTAGGCGAACACCAGCTGGTCCTCGACGTACGACGGCGAAAGCGCGAGCCCGGTCAGGCCGCCGTCGCCGACCGCCTGGACGTCGAGCTTCGCGAAGTCCGTGGCGTCCTTGCCCGCCGTCGCCAGCATGACGCGGCCGCTCTTGCGTTCGCCGGCCAGCGCGCTCGGCGTCGAGCCGTCACCCGGCAGGCCGGCCACCGCGGCGACGGTGTCCAGGCAGGTCGCGATCACCGACGGGTCGAAGTCCTTGCACCCCTGCGGCGGCGGCACGGGCGTGGCCGACTGGCCGGGCCGCGCCTGCTTGCCGTCGCCGCCGGAGTCCGCGCCGGGGCCCTGGACCTCGGGCGGCGACTCGGGGCTGGGCACGGGCGCGGGGCTGAAGGTCTGGCCCGCCGCGGTGTCGTCGAACCGCGCGCACCCGGCCGGCAGCAGGATGCCGCAGGCCAGGATCGCCAGCAGGGCCGAGCGGTACCGGGTTCGCATGATTCACCAGCCTAGGGCCCGGCACGTGAACCATGGGTTAGCACTCCTCGATTACGTTGGAGATCATGACGCTGACCGTCCTGGTGCCCGACGACGAGGGCCTGACCGTGCTCGCCGAGGTGCCGCGGGTGCTGCCCGTGCGCCACCAGTGGGGCGAGCCGCTGCCGCCCGAGGCCGCGAAGGCCGAGGTGCTCATCCCCGGCAAGCACCCGCCGGGCGAGGAGCTCTGGCGCACGCTGCCGAACCTGAAGCTGATCCAGCTGCTCTCCGCCGGCGCCGAGGACTGGGTCGGCAAGGTGCCCGACGGCGTCCTGCTCTCCACCTGTCGGGGCGCGCACGGCGGGAGCACCGCCGAGTGGGTCGTCGCGGTGTTGCTGTCGATGTACCGGAAGCTGGACGTCTTCGGCGCGGCGCAGCGCGAAGGCCGGTGGGAGCGCCAAAGCACCGACACGCTGCAGGGCAAGCGCGTGCTCGTCATCGGCGCCGGTGACCTGGGGCAGCACCTGCGGCGGCGGCTCGAGCCGTTCGACGCGCGGTGCACGATGGTCGGGATGACCGCGCGGGACGGCGTGCACGGGGTGCGGGAGCTGCCCGCGCTGCTCGGCCTGCACGACGTCGTCGTGCTGATGGTGCCGCTGACCTCGCGCACCCGCGGGATGGTCGACGCGGAGTTCCTCGCCGAGATGCGCGACGGCGCGGTGCTGGTCAACGTTGCGCGCGGTGCCGTCGTGGACATCGACGCCCTGGTCGCCGAACTGACCACGGGCCGGCTGCGCGCCGCGCTCGACGTCACCGATCCCGAGCCGCCGCCGCCCGGGCACCCGCTGTGGACGGCGCCGGGGCTGCTGCTGACCCCGCACGTCGGCGGGGCCGTGCGCGGCGTGCGGGGGCGGTCGTACGCCGTCGCCGCGGCCGAGATCGCGCGGTACGCGGGAGGTGAGCTGCCGGACAACCTCGTGCACGGGGAGTACTGACGCGCGGCGCGCTCTCTCGCCAGGTCAGCCCGCATCCCCTACTCTTCGCGCGTGAGCAGTGGAGACGACTTTTCGCAGCAGCCGACCAGCCTCTTGTCGGACGTCGAGGACGACGGGGCGGACGACACCCCGCGCCAGGGCGGGCTCGGGCTCGGCCTGCTGATCCTGCGGCTGGCGCTCGGCGCGACCATGGGCGCGCACGGCCTGCAGCACCTGTTCGGCCTGTTCGGCGGCCCGGGCATCGGCGGGTTCGCGCGGGTGCTGGAGACGTTCGGCTACCACAAGCAGACGACGCTGCTGTCGTGGATCACCGGCATCACCGAGCTGGCCGGCGGGGTGCTGGTGATCGTCGGGCTGTTCACGCCGCTGGCCGCGGCGGGGCTGCTGGGCGTCATGGCGAACGCGGTTTACGCGAAGTTCCACGGTGGGTTCTTCGAGGGCGGCCAGGGGCAGGGGTTCGAGTTCGAGCTGCTGCTGGGGGCTTCCGCGTTGAGCCTGCTGTTCACCGGCTCCGGGCCGATTTCGCTGGAGCGGAACACGCCGTGGCGGAAGCGGCCGTTGCCGCTGGGGCTGGTTTCGCTGCTGCTGGCCGCCGCGGCCGCTGTGGTGGTCATCGTTTTGACGCGGTAGGTCCGGGGCCGAACGTCGTGAATGAGTCATTCACGACATCGGGGCCGTGAGCCTCGGACACCGCACAGGCCGCCCCGAAAAAGGGACGGCCTCTGCGGCTCGAGCCAGGCTTACTTGTTCACATCCCGGACCGCGCCCGTGTCCGCCGATGTCGCCATCCGGGCGTACGCCCGCAGCGCCGCCGTTACCGGGCGCTGGCGGTCCTTCGGCTGCCACGGCCGCTCGGACGCCTCCATCTTCGAGCGCCGCTCGGCCAGCACCTCCGGGTCCACCAGCAGCTCCAGCCGGCGCTCGTGGATGTCCAGCAGGATCCGGTCGCCGTTCTCCACCAGGGCGATCAGGCCGCCCGCCGCCGCCTCCGGGGAGATGTGGCCCACCGAGAGGCCCGACGAACCGCCCGAGAAGCGGCCGTCCGTGATCAGGGCGCACTTCTTGCCCAGGCCCGACCCCTTGAGGAACGCCGTCGGGTGCAGCATCTCCTGCATGCCCGGGCCGCCCGCCGGACCCTCGTAGCGGATCACCAGGACCTCGCCCGGCTGGATCTCCTTCTTGAGGATCGCCGACACGGCCTCCTCCTGGCTCTCCAGCACCCGCGCCGGGCCCTCGAAGTGCCACAGGTCCTCGTCGATGCCCGCGGCCTTGATCACCGCGCCGTTCTCGGCGAGGTTGCCGCGCAGGATCGCCAGGCCGCCGTCCTTCGTGTACGCGTGCTCGACGTCGCGGATGCAGCCGCCCGCCGCGTCCGTGTCCAGCGACGACCAGCGGTTCTCCGTCGAGAACGCCTGCGTCGTGCGAACCCCGCCGGGCGCCGCGTGGAACAGCTCGAGAGCGACAGAAGAAGGCGAAGAAGCCCGGATGTCCCACGCACCCAGCCACGACTCGATGTCCGGGGAGTGCACGGACCACACGTCGGTGTTCAGCAACCCGCCGCGGTAGAGCTCGCCGAGGATCGCCGGGATGCCGCCGGCCCGGTGGACGTCCTCCATGTGGTAGTCGGAGTTCGGCGCCACCTTCGACAGGCACGGCACGCGGCGGCCGATCGCGTCGATGTCGGCGATCGTGAAGTCGACCTCGCCCTCCTGGGCGGCGGCGAGGATGTGCAGCACCGTGTTCGTCGAGCCGCCCATCGCCATGTCGAGGGCCATCGCGTTCTCGAACGCCGCCTTCGACGCGATCGAGCGGGGCAGCGCCGAGTCGTCGTCGTTTTCGTACCAGCGACGGCACAGCTCGACGACCGTGCGGCCGGCCTCCTCGAACAGCGCGCGGCGCGCGGCGTGCGTCGCCAGCGTGGAACCGTTGCCCGGCAGGGAGAGACCCAGCGCCTCGGTGAGGCAGTTCATCGAGTTCGCGGTGAACATGCCGGAGCACGAGCCGCAGGTCGGGCAGGCCGAGCGCTCGACGATGTCCAGCCCGTCCTCGTCGACCTCGGGGCTGGCCGACGCGGCGATGGCCGTGATCAGGTCGGTCGGTGCCTGCGCGACGCCGCCCACGACGACGGCCTTGCCGGCCTCCATCGGGCCGCCGGAGACGAACACGACCGGGATGTTGAGCCGCATCGCGGCGTTGAGCATGCCCGGGGTGATCTTGTCGCAGTTGGAGATGCACACCAGCGCGTCGGCCTGGTGCGCGTTGACCATGTACTCGACGGAGTCGGCGATGATCTCGCGCGAGGGCAGCGAGTAGAGCATGCCCGAGTGGCCCATCGCGATGCCGTCGTCGACGGCGATGGTGTGGAACTCGCGCGCGACGCCGCCGGCTTCCTTGATCGCGCCGGCGACGATCTCGCCGAGGTCCTTGAGGTGCACGTGGCCGGGCACGAACTGCGTGTAGGAGTTGGCGATCGCCACGATCGGCTTGCCGAAGTCGCTGTCGGTCATGCCGGTGGCGCGCCAGAGCGAGCGCGCGCCCGCCGCGTTGCGGCCGTGGGTGGTGGTCCGGGAACGGAGAGGCGGCACGGCGAACTCCCAGGTCGGAATGGTGGGCCAGGCGGAGGTCCGGGACGCTCCGGCGAAACTGGTCCTACCAATTTAGCCCGCCGGGCGACGCGCGTGTGCCGTGGGGCTACTCGCCGGTCGAGGCCTCGGACCGGCCCGGCTTGATGTCCCCGGGGTCGAGCAGCCCGCTCGGGTCGGCGACGAGACCCTCGCTGACCAGCGAAAGCACCGGCAGGTGCCGGGTCCGCACGGTCGGCAGCGGCACCTTCGTGTCGTCCTCGAGCACCGCCTGCACGCGCGACTTGGTGATCGCCAGCCCCTTGAGCGCCGACCACGGGACGTCGCGGTGGCCGAACATCGTGCGCGTCGCGAGCCCTTCGCGCGTCGCGACCGTTCGGGTCCGGATCACGAACACCGCGAGCGCGATCGGGAAGACGTAGAGCCACTGCAGGTACGGGATCTCGCCGAGCGCGATCGGCGTCACGCAGATCGTCAGGAGGGCGATCGCCAGGAACGACGTGCGGGGGATCCGGAAGACGGCCTTCCGGCCCTCGTCCTGCTCTTGTTCGGCCACCCGGAAATGGTGCACCGCGGCGCGGACCGGCCGGAACCCGGGTCGGGCGGGCGTGACCCGCGCCGCCGGCGTGTCCACGATGCGGACACGCCGTCCCGCAGAGTTGACACTCGCGAGACCTTCGGGCTAGCGTCAGCGTCGTGACACCGCTGACCGGCCTCGTACTTCCCAAGCGCGTCGACGCTTAGGGAAGACTTTCCGCTGCGTCGACGCGCGAACCCTCGTGCGACCTTACGGTCGGCGAGGGTTTTTTGTTGCCCACGGGAAGCGATTCCCCGCCCCACCGCACAAAACCGACCCGAACGAGTGACACCGAGACCCACGAGGCAGAACCGATGACCAGTGCCACGTCGCGCAGCGACGCGAAACCCGGGCCGACGCCCGGAACGCCCGGAGCACGTCCGAAGCCGGCGCCACCGGCGGGAACCCCGGTGCGCGTCACCGGCGCCCAGTCGCTCGTGCGCTCGCTCGAGGCGGTCGGCGCCGAGGTGGTCTTCGGCATTCCGGGCGGCACCATCCTGCCCGCCTACGACCCGCTGCTGGACTCGACGAAGGTCCGCCACATCCTGGTCCGCCACGAGCAGGGCGCGGGGCACGCCGCCACCGGCTACGCGCAGGCCACCGGCAAGGTCGGCGTCTGCATGGCCACCTCCGGCCCGGGCGCGACCAACCTGGTCACCCCGCTGGCCGACGCGAACATGGACTCCGTCCCGGTCGTCGCCATCACCGGGCAGCAGTCCCGGGCGCTGATCGGCACCGACGCGTTCCAGGAAGCCGACATCTGCGGCATCACCATGCCGATCACCAAGCACAATTTCCTCGTCACGGACCCCGCGGACATCCCGCGGACCATTGCCGAGGCGTTCCACCTGGCGTCCACGGGCCGGCCCGGCCCGGTCCTGGTGGACATCCCCAAGGACGTGCTGCAGGAGATGACCTCGTTCTCCTGGCCGACCGAGCTGCGGCTGCCGGGCTACCGCCCCACGCTGCGCCCGCACGGCAAGCAGGTCCGCGAAGCCGCGAAGCTCATCGGGAAGGCCCGCCGCCCGGTGCTCTACGTCGGCGGTGGCGTGATCAAGGCGGACGCGCACGAGCAGCTGAAGCAGCTCGCCGAGCTGACGAACATCCCCGTCGTCACCACGCTGATGGCGCGCGGCGCGTTCCCCGACTCGCACCCGCAGCACCTCGGCATGCCCGGCATGCACGGCACGGTCGCCGCCGTCGCCGCGATGCAGCGCGCCGACCTCCTGATCGCGCTCGGCGCCCGGTTCGACGACCGCGTCACCGGCCAGCTGTCGTCGTTCGCGCCGGACGCCGCGATCGTCCACGCCGACATCGACCCGGCCGAGATCTCCAAGAACCGCAAGGCCGACGTCCCGATCGTGGGCGACTGCAAGGAGATCATCGGCGAGCTGATCACCGCCGTGACGACGGAGTTCGAGCACGGCGGCAAACCCGACCTCACCGACTGGTGGACCCAGGCCGACAACTGGCGCAAGAACTACCCGGCCGGCTACGAGTGGCCCGACGACGGTTCGCTGTCGCCGCAGTACGTCATCGAGCGGATCGGCGAGCTCGTCGGCCCGGACGCGGTGTACACCGCCGGCGTCGGCCAGCACCAGATGTGGGCCGCGCAGTTCGTCAAGTACGAGAACCCGCGCACCTGGATCAACTCCGGCGGCCTCGGCACCATGGGCTACGCGGTGCCCGCCGCGATGGGCGCGCAGTTCGGCGTCCCCGGCACCCCGGTGTGGGCGATCGACGGCGACGGCTGCTTCCAGATGACCAACCAGGAGCTGGCCACCTGCGCCATCGAAGGCGCGCCGATCAAGGTCGCCGTCATCAACAACGGCAACCTCGGCATGGTCCGGCAGTGGCAGAACCTCTTCTACTCGGAGCGGTACTCCAACACCGACCTCGGCACGCACAAGCACCGCATCCCGGACTTCGTGCTGCTGGCCGAGGCGCTCGGCTGCGCCGGCCTGCGGTGCGAGACCCGCGAGGACGTCGACGCCACCATCCGCCGCGCGATGGAGATCAACGACCGCCCCGTCGTGATCGACTTCGTCGTGGGGAAGGATGCCCAGGTGTGGCCGATGGTCGCCGCGGGCACCGGCAACGACGAGATCATGGCGGTCCGGGGGATCCGGCCGCTGTTCGACGACGACGAGGTTTCGGTGGAGACCACGGAAGCCGCAGCGGAAGCCGCTGGGGAAGGCGAGCGCTGAGATGACCGTCCACACGCTGAGTGTCCTGGTCGAGAACAAGCCGGGTGTGCTCGCGCGCGTCTCGGGCCTGTTCTCCCGCCGCGGGTTCAACATCGAGTCCCTCGCCGTCGGGCCCACGGAGAACCCCGAGGTGTCCCGCATGACGATCGTGGTCGCCGTCGAAGAGCTACCGCTCGAGCAGGTGACCAAACAGCTCAACAAGCTGATCAACGTGATCAAGATCGTCGAGCTGGAGCAGTCGACCGCCGTGCAGCGCGAACTGCTGCTGGTCAAGGTCCGCGCCGACAACACCGTGCGCAGCCAGGTCCTCGAAACCGTCCAGCTCTTCCGGGCCAAGGTGGTGGACGTCTCCCCGGAGGCACTCACCGTCGAGGCCACCGGGACGTCCGACAAGATCGGTGCGCTGCTGCGGATGCTGGAGCCGTATGGCATCCGCGAGCTGGTGCAGTCCGGCATGGTCGCGGTGGGCCGCGGCGCCCGCTCCATAACCGCTACTTCGCCGCGTTAGAAACTTTGTAAGTCAGGAAAGGAAGCAGTAACCCCCATGGCAGTGGAAATCTTCTACGACGACGACGCCGACCTCTCGATCATCCAGGGGCGCAAGGTCGCCGTGATCGGCTACGGCAGCCAGGGCCACGCCCACTCGCTGAGCCTGCGCGACTCCGGCGTCGACGTCCGCATCGGCCTGCCCGAGGGGTCCAAGTCGCGGGCGAAGGCCGAGGAGCAGGGCCTGCGCGTGCTCACCCCGGCCGAGGCGTCGGCCGAAGCCGACCTGATCATGATCCTGGCTCCGGACACGAAGCAGCGCTTCATCTACGAGCAGGACATCGCGCCGAACCTCAAGGACGGCGACGCGATCTTCTTCGGGCACGGCTTCAACATCCGTTACGACCTGATCAAGCCGCCGGCCAACGTCGACGTCGCGATGGTCGCCCCGAAGGGTCCGGGCCACCTGGTCCGCCGCCAGTTCGTCGACGGCAAGGGCGTCCCGGCGCTCATCGCGGTCGAGCAGGACGCCACCGGCAACGCCCAGGCGCTCGCCCTCTCCTACGCGGCCGCCATCGGTGGCGCCCGTGCCGGCGTCATCAAGACGACGTTCACCGAGGAGACCGAGACCGACCTCTTCGGCGAGCAGGCCGTGCTCTGCGGTGGCGCGTCCGCGCTGGTGCAGACCGGTTTCGAGGTGCTCACCGAGGCCGGCTACGCCCCGGAGATCGCCTACTTCGAGGTGCTGCACGAGCTGAAGCTGATCGTCGACCTCATGTACGAGGGCGGCATCGCGCGCCAGCGCTACTCGATCTCCGACACCGCCGAGTACGGCGACCTGACCCGCGGCCCGCGCGTCATCTCGCCGGCGGTCAAGGAAGAGATGAAGAAGATCCTCGGCGAGATCCAGGACGGCACGTTCGCCCGCGAATGGGTCGCCGAGGACGAGGCCGGCCGGCCGAACTTCACCAAGCTCGAGGAGCAGGGCAACCAGCACCCGATCGAGGCGACCGGCAAGAAGCTGCGCGACCTGATGTCGTGGGTGGACCGGCCGATCACCGAGACCGCCTGATCTTTTTTCGCAAGACGGCTTTTCGGAGAACGCTGAAGGGGACGCCCGTGCAGGTGCGGGCGTCCCCTTCAGTGCGTTCGGTGGTCGTTTCGCTACGCTGGCGACATGAGTGAGCAGCCGGTCGACGACAAGGCGCACATCCGGCACCACCTCGACTTCACGAAGGCCGAGTGGATCCGGGCCGAGCCCGAGGGCGTCACCCTCGACGACTGCGTCGAGTACGCCTTCATCGAGCACACCGACGGCGTCACCTACACCGCGATGCGGCAGTCGTCGAAGCCGGACGGCGTCATCCTGGTCTTCACGCCGGGGGAGTGGGACGCGTTCGTCAAGGGCGTCCGCGACGGCGAGTTCGACCTGCCCGAGGACCTCGCCGAGGCCTAGAGCTTCGCCGCCAGCTGCGGGATCTGCCCGGTGTCACCCGCGATGCCGAGGTGGTCGCCGTAGTCGCGGGATTCGACGATCAGGCCGTCGCGCACGCGCATCGAGAAGATGTTGGCGATCCGCACCGGCTTTCCGCCGTACTCGCCCTGGTAGGCGAACTCGCCGATCAGCACCTCGGGGTCGGTGCCCTGGTAGGTGACCAGGTCGGCGACCGCGAAGGCGGGTTTCATGGCCTTGCCCGCCTGGAAGTGCTCGCGGATTTCGTCGCGCGTCCGCGACGCCGCCGATCCCGGCAGGAACGGGTGCGTGACGTGGGTTTCCTCGGCGTACAGCTCCGGGAGTTCGTCCCAGCGGCCGCCCGCCACGCCGTGCACCAGCCGCTCGAACACCGTCCCGTCGCTTTCCGGGGTGACCGGCGAAAGCTCACGCGGCGGCGCCTGCTCGTACGCCTTCGCGACCTGGTCGAGGCCGTCGCGGATCGCGGCGAGCCGCAGGTAGTCGTGGTAGTCGCGGGAGTGGACGATCAGGCCGTCGCGGACGCGCAGCACCTGGATGTTGGCCGTGGTGGTCGTCCGGCCGGTTTCGACCGACTCGGCGTCGTAGTCGTATTCGGCGACGATCACCTCGGGGTCCGTGGTCTCGTGGACGACCACGTTCTTGCGCTTGAGCCGCACCGCTCCGGCGAGGACACCGGTGAACCGCTGGTGGAGGGCGTCGCGGCCGGTCAGGCGCGTCGGCCGCGGAACGGCCTGGGGGTGCTCGACGACGGTGTCCTCGGCGTAGAGCGCGGAAAGCTCGTCGAAGCGTCCTTCGCTGATGCCGTCGGACAGGGCGGCGAACACGTCGCGGGGTGAGTTCATGGATCCTCCCAGGGGGCAAAACGGAGTCTGTAGTCCGTCTTGACGATACGGACTACAGACTCCGGTTGTCTACAGGGTGCGCAGGAGGTCCCGGGCGGCCGGCTGCTCGCACACGTCCGCCCACTTCTCCGGCGTGCTGTCGAAGAGCGCGTCCCGGGCCCGGAGGTCGGCGCCGTTCTCGACGAGGACGCGGATCGCCTCCAGGTGCCCGGACTGTGCGGCGAGGTGCAGGGCCGTGATGCCTTCGCCGTGGTTCGGGCCGCCGAACGTGCCGACGTGGTTCACGCCGGCGCCGAGGTCGAGCAGCGCCCGGATCGCGGCGACGCGCCCGGTCGCGGCCGCCCAGGCCAAGGCCGTGCCGCGGTAGACGTCGGCGTCCGGACGCGCGCCGCGTGCGACGAGGGTGTTCAGCGCGTCGACGCGGTTGCTGCGGGCGGCCCAGGCCAAGGCCTCGTTCTTGACCTCGGCGGGGTCGCCGGTGGGGTGCCAGGCCGGAAAACCGCTGTGCGGACGGTAAAAGGCCCGGTGCGCGCCGGCTGCGGGGTGCCCGGGTCGCAGGAGTTCGTCGAGCAGGTCCGCGTCGCCGAGCCCGGCCGCGACGCGCAGGTTTCCCGGCGCGCGGCTGTGCGGCGCCAGTTTCTCCGCGGCTTCGCGGTGACCCCAGAACAGCGCGACGACCAGGGGAGTGCCGCCGTCACCGCGCGCGGAGACGTCGACCGGGGCGCCCGCGTCGAGCAGCAGGTCGAGCAGGAGCGGGAGGTTGCTGTAGGCGGCCTGGTGCAGCGGTGTCCAACCGTGGACGTTGCCGCGGGCCGGGTCAGCGCCGTGGTCGAGCAGGATTTTGCTGAGCCGCTCGTCGTGGGTGGCGCCGGCCATGCCGAGCAGGTCGTTGCCGTTGGTACCGCGGGCGGTGATCAGGCCGGGGAACTCGTCGAGGTGCGTTTTCAGGGCTTCGGGGTCCCGCGCTTCGACCGCCCGGTACGCCCGCGCGAACGGTTCGCCACTGTCCACAAGGGACTTGATGTGGTCGCGGAGTGCGCGCCAGGAAACGAAACCGTGCTCGCGGGCGACGACCACGAGTGCGCCGTCCCGGGTGAACGGCTGGCCCCGGCGCTCGAAGGGCTCTCGAGCGCCGGGAGTGTCGTCCTCGGCCGAGGCGAGCAGGCCGAGCGCGCGCTCGGCGTAGTAGTGGACGTCCTGGTGGTACGGGTGCTGCAGCGTCTCGTCGTGTTCCGTGACGCGCCGGACGTACGCCTGGAGTTTCGGCCAGCTCGGGAACCCGTGGTCGCGGGCGATCCGGAACTGCGCTTCGGAGAGCTTGACGCCTTCGGCGCGCGCGAGCTCTTTCGCGCGCTTGCGGAGCTGGTCCAGGCTGGGTTTGGCGGGCAGCACGCCCATGGTGCCTCCTTCCCTCGACGCCCGTGGTCCGCCGGCACCGGGCAGGAAAGAAGGTGCGGAGCTGGTGGTGCGGTGCTGCGGGGGTGGGCTCGGCCCTTTCCGCGGACGGGACGCGGCCCTCACCGCGTCCCGTCACCCTACCCCGGCGTGAAGGAAGGGTCAGCACGCGTGATTGCAGGGTCGACTCGCGTGATGGGAGGGTCGACACGGCGATGCGGGCCGTGTCGTCGCCCCGATCACGCGTGTCGACTTCCTGATCACGCGAGTCGACCCTCTGATCACGGCAGCAGGTCGGCCAGGCGGCGGTAGGACTTGGCCGTGCGGGCCAGGACCTGGACGCAGACGTGGTCGGCGCCCGCGTCGAGGTGGGCCCGGATCCGGTCGGCGATCTGCTGTTCGCCGGTCGCGACGAGGGCGTCGACCAGGCGGTCGCTGCCGCCGTCGGCCAGGTCTTCCTCGGTGAAGCCGAGCCGGCGCAGGTTGGCCTGGTGGTGCGGGGCCTGCCGGACGTACAGGTCCACGTGCTCCCGGGCCACGTCGGGGGCCGCGTCCAGGACCACGGCCTGCTCGACCGCGAGGTACTTGCCCGGCCCGAGCCGGTCCCGGGCCATGGCCGTGTGTTCCGGCGGGACGAAGTACGGGTGGGCACCGTCGGCGCGTTCGCCCGCCAGGTCCAGCAGCTTCGGCCCCAGCGCCGCGAGCACCCGGCGGGGCCGTGGGGACGGCGGTGGCAGCCCCGGCAGCTCGGCTTCGTCCATCCCGTCGAGGTACTCGCGCAGCGCCGTCAGCGGCCGCGCGCCCGGCCGGTGGCCGCCGAGGCCCGCGATGAACCGGCCCGGGTAGGCCTCGCCCAGGGCCCGGACAGCGCCTTCCGCCGCCAGCGGGGACCGCTGGTCGAACCGCGCGACCCCGGTGGCGACCGTGAGCCGGGACGTCGCCGCGAGCAGCAGCGCCGCCTGGGTGAACGCTTCCCGGCCGCCGTACTCGCCGAACCAGACCGCGTCGAAGCCCAGCTCCTCGATCTCCACGGCCGTCTCGCGCACCTCGGAGATCGGGGCGCCGTCGAAGAACTGCCAGATCCCGACGCTCATCGGACCACCGCCGGGGCCAGCTCCACCAACAGGTCCACAGTGGACTCGAACGACTCGGCGGACGGCGTCAGCAGAACGTGGTCCGCGCCCGCGTCGAGCAGCTCGTCCAGGCGTTTCGCGATGGTTCCGCCGTCGCCCCAGAGGACGAGGTCGTCGACGAACCGGTCGCTCGGCCCGGCGATGTCGGCCTCGGTGTAGCCGAGCGTCTTCCAGCCCGCGAGGTAGACCGTGACGGAGTATTCGCGCGACTGCGCCACGCGGCGCCGCACGCTCTCCCGGGCGTCCTCGCGGCTGCCGAGCAGCACGGTCTGCTGGGGGATCAGCAGCTTGTCCGGCCCGAGGATCTCGCGGGCGTACGGCGTGTGCGAGACGGGCTGGGCGAAGGGGTGCGCGCCGTCCGCGCCGGCGCGCGACAGTTCCAGCATCCGCGGCCCGACGGCGGCCAGCACGCGCGGAAACGCCACCGGTGCGGGGTTTTCCGTCGCCGCAACGTCCATTTCGGACAGGTAGGCGCGCATCCGGTCCAGCGGCCGGTACTCCTCGCCGTACTTCGCCGCCTGGAACGCGTGCCCGATGCCGACGCCGAGCACGAACCGGCCCGGGTGGGCGTGCGCGAGCGTCGCGCCGCCCTTCTCGGCGGTGCGTCCCGGCCGGGCCCAGACGTTCGCGATGCCGGTGCCGAGCACGACGTCCGGCACCGAGGCGAGCAGGTCGCCGAAGTGGGCGAACACCTCGCGGGTGCCGGGTCCTTCGCCGCTCCACACCGAGCGGTAGCCGGCGTCGGCGAGCCGGCGGGTGGCCGCGCGCTCGACGTCCGGAGGTGGTTGCAGGGGCGCGCCCGGCAGCCAGGCGCCGATCGCGCCGAGCCGGGCTCGTGTGTCTTCGACCAGGGTCATCCTCGTTCCCTCCGGTAATGTGAGGCTGCCTCCGGTTAATATACGGAGGCAGCCTCCGATTGGCTACCCGGTAAGGTCGGAAGGGCGATGACCGAAGTCAAGCCGATGCGCGCGGACGCCCGCCGCAACTACGAGCGCCTCCTCGAAGAGGCGCAACGCGCCTTCGCCGAGCACGGCGTCGAGGCGTCGCTGGAAGACATCGCGCGTCGCGCGGGGGTCGGCATCGGCACGCTCTACCGGCACTTCCCGACCCGGGAGGCCCTGCTCGAAACCCTGCTGCGCGCCCGGTTCGACGCCCAGGCCGAGCGGGCGCGCGCGCTGCTCGCCCATGCCGAGCCGCTGGCCGCCCTGCAGGCCTGGCTGTCCGGGCTCGGCGACGCCACCGGCACGTTCCGGGGTCTGGTGGAATTGACCGCCGACGCGCTCAGCGACGAATCGTCCCGTTTGTACGCGTCGTGCCACGCGATGCGCGAAGCCGGTTCCCATCTGGTGGAACGCGCCAAGCGAGAAGGCGAGCTTCGCCCCGACGTCACCACGGACGAGCTTCTTCTCTTGCTCCACGCGGCATCCTGGGCGGGTGGGCACCTGCCCGGCCCGGGCGGCATGCAGCGCCTCCTGGCTCTTGTTTTCGAGGGATTACGGGCGAGTGAACACCGTGAGAAGCCAGCGGGTGCTCCTGCGGGTTAAACTCCGCCTCGACCGGGGCACAACGGCGTGCTGAGACCCTTTTGTCGACCCAGAGCGTCCTGGAAATGACCAGATAGTGGGAGCCGCATCGTGAGCAAGCCCAACAAGCCCGTCGTTCTCATCGCGGAGAAGCTCGCCCCTTCCGTGCTGAGTGTTTTCGGTGACGAGGTGGAGGTCCGGCACGTCGACGGCACGGACCGGCCCGCGCTGCTCGAGGCGGTGAAGAGTGCCGACGCGCTGCTGGTCCGCTCCGCCACCAAGGTCGACGCCGAGGTCTTCGGCGCCACGACCCAGCTGAAGGTCGTCGCCCGGGCCGGTGTCGGCCTGGACAACGTCGAGGTGCCCGCCGCCACCGAGCGCGGGGTCCTGGTCGTCAACGCGCCGACGTCGAACATCGTCTCCGCCGCCGAGCACGCCGTCGCCCTGCTGCTGGCGGTCGCGCGCCGGGTCCCGGCCGCCAGCCAGAGCCTGCGCGGCGGCGAGTGGAAGCGCAGCTCGTTCTCGGGTGTGGAGCTGCAGGGCAAGACCGTCGGCGTGGTCGGCCTCGGCAAGATCGGCCAGCTGTTCGCCCAGCGCCTCGCCGCGTTCGACACGCACATCATCGCCTACGACCCCTACGTCTCGGCCGCGCGCGCGAGCCAGCTCGGCATCGAGCTCGTGACGCTCGACGAGCTCCTGTCGCGCGCCGACGCCATCTCCATCCACCTGCCGAAGACCCCGGAGACCAAGGGCCTCATCGACGCCGAGGCGCTGAAGAAGACCAAGCCCGGCGTCATCATCGTGAACGCCGCCCGCGGCGGGCTGATCGTCGAGGAAGATCTGGCCGACGCGCTGCGTTCGGGTCACGTCGGCGGCGCCGGCATCGACGTGTTCGTCACCGAGCCGACCACGGCCAGCCCGCTGTTCGAGCTGGACAACGTCGTCGTGACGCCGCACCTGGGCGCGTCGACGGCCGAGGCCCAGGACCGCGCGGGCACCGACGTCGCGAAGTCCGTGCTGCTGGCGCTGCGCGGCGACTTCGTGCCGGACGCGGTGAACGTCTCCGGCGGCGGCGCGGTGGGCGAGCACGTCCGCCCGTACCTGACGCTGACCCAGAAGCTCGGCCAGCTGCTCACCGCCCTGAACCCGACGGCGCCGACGTCGGTGACCGTGCAGGTCAAGGGCGAGATCTCCAGCGAGGACACCGGGGTGCTGCAGCTGGCGGCCCTGCGCGGGGTGTTCACCGGCGTGGTCGAGGACCAGGTCACGTTCGTCAACGCGCCGCAGCTGGCGGAAAAGCTGGGCGTGCGGGTCGAGCTGGAGACCGAGACGGAAAGCCCCAAGTTCCGCAGCCTGATCACGGTGCGCGCGGTGCACGCCGACGGCGCGGTGCTGACCGTGTCCGGTTCGGTCACCGGCAAGGACGAGGTCGAGAAGCTGGTCGAGGTCAACGGCCGCGGCTTCGACCTGCGGGCCGAGGGCACCGTCCTGCTGGTCGAGTACGGCGACCGCCCGGGCGTGATGGGCCGCGTCGGGACGCTGCTCGGCGAGGCCGGCATCAACATCGAGGCCGCGCAGATCAGCCAGACGACGGACGGCTCCGACGCGGTGATGCTCCTGCGCGTCGACCGCCACATCGACGCGCACCTGCTGGAGCCGATCGGTGCGTCGGTCGGGGCGCACACGATCCGTGCGGTCGACTTCAACTGACGTAACGCTTTCGAGGGCCCCCTGTCACCCGACAGGGGGCCTTCGTCACGCAATCACATTCACGTAACGGAGTCCTTTGCCTACGTAAGTAGGTGTTTTGGGGCATTAAGTTCTCCCCGCGAGGTCGAACCACGCGCCGTCGAGGGCACGGCGCTGTGCCGCGCTTCACCGTCGGGGGTGTCAGGAGCGGCAGGCAGGTTCGGGTCCAGACCTCGAGTAAGGGGCCGACTCATGAGCAGATCCCGCTTACCCGCTCGCGTCACGACGGCGTTCTTCGCCGTCGTGCTGGCCGCCGCGCTGGGCGCGCCCGTCGCGAGTGCTGCTGACGCACCGCTCGCCGACGGGGTGGCGCCGGCGAAGATCGACGACGCGAAGCTGCAGGGCAAGGTCGCGCCGCGCCTGGCCGCCGCGCAGGGCCGCGTCACCGCGTTCGTCGAGCTGGCCAAGAAGCCCGCCGTCGACGCGTTCACCGCCGCGCAGCCCCAGGGCAAGGAATCCGCCAAGCGGGCGGCCCGCGCGGCCAAGGACGACACGGCCGCCGCCGTGAACTCGGTCCTGGGCCAGCTGCGTTCGGCCGACGCCAAGCCGCAGGTCGTCACCCAGACCGCCAACGCCGTCCCCGGCGTGGTCGTCACGGCCGACGCCGCGAAGCTGCGTGAGGTCGCCAAGCGCGCGGACGTCGTCTCGGTGCGCACGGTCGTGCCGAAGACCCGCACCAACGCCAGCGCCGAGCAGCTGACCAACACGCTCGCCGCGTGGCAGCAGACCGGCAAGTTCGGCGACAACGTCCGCGTCGGCGTGATCGACGACGGCATCGACTACACCCACGCCGACTTCGGCGGCCCCGGCACGAAAGCCGCGTACGACGGCGTCGACCGCAGCAAGCCGACCCCGCTCTTCCCGAGCGCGAAGGTCGTCGGCGGCACCGACCTCGTCGGCGACGACTACGACGCCGCGACGCCCGGCAAGACCACCCCGGCGCCGGACCCGAACCCCCTCGCCTGCGGTGAGCACGGCACGCACGTCGCCGGCACCATCGGCGGCTTCGGCGTCACCGCCGACGGCAAGACCTTCAAGGGCGACTACAAGAAGCTCACGGCCAAGAAGGTCGACGAGATGCAGATCGGCCCGGGCACGGCGCCGAAGTCGCTCCTCTACGCCATCAAGGTGTTCGGCTGCGCGGGCTCGACGAACGTCACCTCGCAGGCGCTGGACTGGGCGCTCGACCCGGACGGCGACGGCGACTTCACCGACCACCTCGACATCGTCAACCTCTCGCTGGGCTCCGACTTCGGCGCGCCGGACGACCCGGACTCGCTGTTCGTGCGCAAGCTCGCCGCGAACAACGTGCTGCCGGTGATCTCCGCGGGCAACGGCGGCGACATCAACGACATCGCCGGGTCGCCGGGCAACACCCCGGAGGCGCTCACCGTCGCCAGCACGCGCGACGCGGGCATCCTGCGCGACGCCGCCGAGGCCAAGGCCCCCGCGAACGCCGCGGGCCAGAAGACCGGGCAATACAGCCAGAACTACACCGGCTACGACACGCTGGACCTGACCGCGCCGGTCGTCGCGTTGGCGGGCGCGAACAGCGCGGGCTGCGCGCCGTACTCCGCCGAGGACAAGGCGAAGGCCGCCGGCAAGTTCGTCTGGCTGGAGTGGGACGACAACGACTCGACCCGCGCCTGCGGTTCGGCGGCCCGGGCGAACAACGCCCAGGCGGCGGGGGCGAAGGGCGCGCTGCTCTCGTCCACTTTGGAGCACTTCAGCGCGGGCATCGCGGGCAACGCGGCGATCCCGATGTTCCAGTTCACCGGCTCCGCGACCAAGACGCTGCGCGCGGCGCTGACCGCGGGCACGCTGCAGGTCCGGCTCTACGGCGCCGGGCGCGCCTCGATCCAGACCTACGACAAGACCATCGTGGACACCCCGAGCTCGTTCACCTCGCGCGGCACCCGCGGCCCGGCGCTCAAGCCGGACGTCGCCGCCCCCGGTGACACGATCACCTCGGCGTTCCGCGGCAGCGGCAACGGCCGGACCGTGCTCTCGGGCACGTCGATGGCCGCCCCGCACACCGCGGGCATCACGGCGCTGGTCCGCCAGTCCCACCCGGACTGGTCGGTCGAGGAGGTCAAGGCCTCGGTGATCGACACGGCCGGCCACGACGTCGGCGACGGCGCGGGCCACACCTACGCGCCGCAGCGCGTCGGCAGCGGCCGGATCGACGCGAAGGCGGCGCTGGACAACCAGGTGCTCGCCTACGTCCAGGACGACCCGGGCGCGGTCAGCGTCAGCTTCGGCACGGTCGAGGCCGGCGGCCCCGTCACGCTGTCGAAGACGATCAAGCTGGTCAACAAGGGCGTCACGCCCGCCGAGTACACCGTGGCCTACCAGGCGGTCAACGCGCTGCCGGGCGTCGAGTACACAGTGGACAAGCCGTCGGTGAAGCTGACCCCGCGCGGCACCGCCAAGGTCAAGGTGACGCTGAAGATCACCGACCCGAAGGCGCTGCGCAAGGTCATGGACCCGACCATGCAGGCCACCCAGGCCGGCCTGGCGCGACAGTTCGTCGCCGACGCTTCGGGCCGCGTCGCCTTCACCCCGGTCAGCGGGGCCAAGGTGCCGCTGCGGGTTTCGGTCTACGCGGCACCCAAGCCGGTTTCGACCATTTCGACGCCGCCGTCGGTCAAGTTCGCGCCGGACGCCACCCAGGCCGTGCTGAACCTGAGCGGCAAGGGTGTCGACCAGGGCTCCGGCGCGCAGCGGTACCGCTCGCTCATCAGCGTGCTCGAGCTGCAGGCGGAGTCCCCGCAGCTGCCCGAGTGCGACGCGGACGTGGTCACCGACTGCACGGTGAACAAGACGGCCAAGGGCGGCGACCTCCGCTACATCGGGGCGGCGTCCACCGCGCCGCTGACGAAGGAGCAGGGCGAGCCGGAGAACGCGATCCTCGCGTTCGGCCTGTCCACCTGGGGCGACTGGGCGAACATCGGCAGCAACACCTCGCCGTTCGTCGACATCGACACCACCGGGGACGGGACGCCGGACTTCGAGACCTACGTGACCAAGGCGACGTCCACGGACGTGCTGCTGGCCGTCACGGTCGCGCTGACCGCGGGCTTCCCGCAGGTCGACGTGCAGGCCGTCAACGGCCAGCTCGGTGACGTGGACACGAACGTGTTCGACACGAACGTGGTCACCCTGCCGGTTTCCCTGGCGGCGCTGGGCATCGACGCGAACGCCGACAGCCACCGGATCTCCTACACGGTGGGCGTGAGCGGTTTCTACGTCGCGCCGGGCACGACGAACGGGCTGATCGACTACGTCGGCACGCCGCTTTCGTTCGACGCGCTCGCCCCGGGCTACTCGGTGCAGGGCGGCGGCGACGCCGCGCTGGGCTACGTCGCGAAGCCGGGAACGGCGCTGGTCGTGAACCGGAACGCGGCCTCGGCCGCGGCCGACAAGGCACTCGGGCTGCTCGCCATCGAGCACCACAACGCCGCGGGCAACCGGGCGAACGTGGTCAAGGTGGACGCCGCCCAGGGCGCCCGGCCGGGCACCGACCGTCAGCCGATCGGGGCTGGTCACCGGTAGTCCGCGGCAAGATCGATCCATGCGGGAACGGGGGCGTCTCCGGCGGGATTCCGCCGGGGGCGCCCCGCTTCCGTTCACCCGATCGGGTGTCTCACCCTGCGGGAGGATGCGGCATAAGGGTGGTGCGGCTACGGCCGTTTGTCTACGGCCGGTAACCTTCCGGCTGCTGGCGTTTTGTTGCGGTGGGCCATCGGTGCATCCGGTGGCCTCGTCGACGGAGGTGTGTGGATGCGGCTCGCGGTGATCCCAGGAGACGGGATCGGGCCCGAGGTGGTCTCCGAGGCGCTGAAGGTGCTCGGTGAGGTAGTACCGACGGCGGAGATCACGAACTACGACCTCGGCGCCGCGCGGTGGCACGCGACCGGCGAGCTGCTCCCGGAGTCGGTGCTCGGCGAACTCCGCCAGCACGACGCGATCCTGCTGGGCGCGGTCGGCGACCCGAGTGTGCCGAGCGGCATCCTCGAGCGCGGGCTCCTGCTGCGCCTGCGGTTCGAAATGGACCACCACGTCAACCTGCGCCCGGCGCGGCTGTACCCGGGTGTCCGGGGACCGCTGGCCGACGCGGGCGACGTCGACATGGTCGTCGTGCGCGAAGGGACCGAAGGCCCGTACGCGGGCACGGGTGGCCTGATCCGCAAGGACACCGAGCACGAGATCGCGACGGAGGTCAGCACCAACACGGCGTACGGCGTCCGGCGCGTGGTCGCGGACGCGTTCAGCCGCGCCGAGGCCCGCCCGCGCAAGCACCTGACGCTGGTGCACAAGACCAACGTGCTGTCGTTCGCCGGCTCGCTGTGGTCGCGGATCGTCGAAGAGGTCTCGCTGGAGCACCCGGACGTGACGGTCGCGTATTCGCATGTGGACGCGGCGACCATCCACCTGGTGACGGACCCGTCGCGGTTCGACGTGATCGTGACGGACAACCTGTTCGGCGACATCCTCACCGACCTCGCGGCGGCGGTGACGGGCGGCATCGGCCTCGCGGCCAGCGGCAACCTGGACATGACCCGCCGCAACCCGAGCATGTTCGAGCCGGTCCACGGTTCGGCGCCGGACATCGCGGGCCAGGGTCTGGCCGACCCGACGGCGGCGGTGCTGTCGGTGGCGCTCCTGCTGGACCACCTGGGCCAGAAGGAAGCGGCGCGGCGCATCGAGGCTTCGGTGGCGTTCGATTTGGCCACGCGGGACCAGGCTTCGCCTGGTGCGACCACGGCTGTCGGTGACCGGTTGGCGGCGCTGGTGTCGTCCAACGTGCGCACCGGCTGAGACCGCTTTCCCCGTACTCCGTGAAGGCCCCCTTACCGGCTTCTTGAGCCGGGAAGGGGGCCTTCACGGCTTTTGGGTGCACGAGGGGGGATTCCCGGATGGTGGGAGCTTGACCCAGGTTGTGGACTTCCGCCGAAACCCTGTGGCATGATGCGGTCGTGACCAGCTTCGCGATCATTATCATCGAGCGCGCCGGACGATAGCTCCACAAGAGCTCCCGGCGCGCAACCTCTCGCACCCATGCGGGAGGTTTTTTTGTTGCCCCGAAACGCTGCACTAGGAGAAGACCGTGACCCGCAAGGAGCCCGCCGATACCCCCCTCGGCGACGCCTTCCACCTCTACGACACGACCCTGCGCGACGGTGCGCAGCGTGAGGGCATCTCCTACTCCGTCCAGGACAAGCTGGCCGTCGCGCGGCTGCTGGACGAGCTCGGCGTCGGGTTCATCGAAGGCGGCTGGCCCGGGGCGCTCCCCAAGGACACGGAGTTCTTCGCCCGTGCGGCGAAGGGCGAACTGAAACTCCACCACGCCGCCCTTGTCGCCTTCGGCGCCACGCGCAAGGCCGGCACCACCGCCGACACCGATCCGCAGGTCCGCGCCCTCCTCGAGAGCGAAGCGCCGGTCATCACGCTCGTCGCCAAATCCGATTTGCGGCACATCGAACGCGCCCTGCGCGTCGACGTCGAGGAAGCCTGCGCGATGGTCCGCGACACCGTCGCGTTCCTGACGAAAGAAGGCCGGCGGGTCTTCCTCGACGCCGAGCACTTCTTCGACGGCTACGCGTATTCACCCGAAACCTCGCTGAGGATCCTCGACGCCGCCGGGAACGCGGGCGCCGACGTCCTCGTCCTCTGCGACACCAACGGCGGCCAGCTGCCGCTCGGTCTCGCCGAAACGGTCAAGACCATCAAGGAAAAGACGGGATTCCGCCTCGGGATCCACTGTCAAGACGACACTTCCTGCGCCGTGGCGAACTCCGTCGCCGCGGTGCAGGCCGGCGTGACGCACGTCCAGTGCACCGCCAACGGTTACGGGGAGCGGGCCGGCAACGCCGACCTCTTCGCCGTGACGGGAAACCTGGTGACCAAGCTCGGGATGGAGGTCCTCCCGACCGGAGGTGCCGCCGAGCTCACCCGGGTCTCCCATGCCCTTGCCGAAATCGCCAACCTCGCCCCCTACACCCACCAGGCTTACGTAGGGGCGTCGGCTTTCGCCCACAAGGCGGGACTGCACGCGAGCGCGATCAAGGTGGATCCGTTGTTGTACAACCACATCGATCCGTCTTCCGTCGGCAACGACATGCGGGTACTGGTCACCGAGATGGCCGGCAGGGCCAGCCTCGAGCTCAAGGGACGTGAGCTCGGGGTCGACCTTGCCGGCCGGCCCGAGGCGCTGACGAGCGCCATCACCAAGGTCAAGCGCCTCGAAGCGGAAGGCTGGTCCTTCGAGGCCGCCGACGCCTCCCTGGAGCTGCTGCTCCGCCAGGAGGCCGACGTCCCCGCCGAGGCGCCGTTCGAGCTCGAGTCCTACCGCGTGGTCCTCGACCACCGCGCCGACGCCGAGGTCGTCTCCGAGGCGACGGTCAAGGTGCACGTCGGCGGCCAGCGCGTCATCGCCACCGCCGAGGGCATCGGGCCGGTGCACGCCCTCGACGCCGCGCTGCGGAAGGCGCTCTCCCCGCACCTGTCCTGGTTGGACAGTGTGGAGCTCGCCGACTACAAGGTCCGCATCCTCCAGGGCCACCCGGGCACCGACGCGGTGACGCGCGTGCTGGTCGAGAGCACCGACGGCGAGCGCGAGTGGACCACGGTCGGCGTGCACGGGAACATCGTCGAGGCCAGCTGGCTGGCCCTGTGCGACGCGCTCGTCCACAAGAGCACCACCGTGGCCCCGGTCACGGGTGGGGCGCACGTAGACTGACGCCGTGCGCCTAGCCCGTATTGCTCATCCCGGTGGAGTCGCGTTCGCTTCGGTCGAAGGGGACGGTGACGACGCCCAGGTCCTGGAGATCGCCGAGCACCCGTTCGGCCAGCCCAACTTCACCGGCAAGCGGTGGCCGCTGGCCGACGTCCGGCTGCTCGCGCCGATCCTGCCGTCCAAGGTGATCGCCGTCGGCCGCAACTACGCCAAGCACGCGGCCGAGTTCGGCAACGAGGTGCCCGGCGCCCCGATGCTGTTCCTCAAGCCGTCCACCACGGTCGTCGGCCCGAACGCGGCGATCCGCCGTCCGTCGAACGTCGGCCGCGTCGACTTCGAGGGCGAGCTGGCCATCGTCATCGGGCAGCCGGTGAAGAACGTGACGGCCGCCCGCGCCGCGAGCGCGATCCTCGGCTACACCGTGGCCAACGACGTCAGCGCCCGCGATCTCCAGAAGTCCGACGGCCAGTGGGGCCGCGCCAAGGGCTTCGACACGTTCTGCCCGCTCGGGCCGTGGATCGAGACGTCGCTCGACGCGTCCGACCTGGCGCTGAAGGCCGAGGTGGACGGCGAGCTCAAGCAGGACGGCCGCACGTCCGACCTCGTCCACAAGATCCCCGAGCTGGTCGAGTTCATCTCCGGCGTCATGACGCTGCTGCCGGGCGACGTCATCCTGACCGGCACGCCCGAGGGCGTCGGCCCGATCGAGGGCGGCCAGAGCGTCTCGATCACCATCGAAGGCATCGGCACCCTGACCAACCCGGTCGAAAGCGTCTGACCCGAAGTTCGTGAAGGCCACCTTGAGGAACTTGTAGTTCCTGAAGGTGGCCTTCACGGCTTTTCAGCGCTGCACCGGCTCCATCGGGCGCCGCGCGTAGGCCGGGGCGTGTTCCGGGCGCAGCCCCAGACCCAGCAGCCGCGCCGGGAAGTACGACAGCCTCGGGAACCGCGCGAACGCCTTGATCATCGCCGCCGGCGGGCCGTTGCGCTTGCCCGCCATGACCTGCCGCACCACGGTCCGGTGCATCAGCCGCTGCAGCCCCTGCACCATCAGCGTCGGTGCGAGCCGCCGCGAACGCACCTTCGCCAGGTCGCTCTGGGTGGGGCGGCCGCGGCGCAGCGGCTCGGCCAGCAGCGTCGCCGCCGCGACCGCGTCCTGCACCGCGAGGTTGATGCCGACCCCGCCGATCGGTGACATCGCGTGCGCCGCGTCGCCGATGCACAGCAAGCCGTCGGTGTGCCACTTGCGCAGCAGGTTGAGCCGCACGTCGAGGAACTTGACGTCGTCCATCGTCTCGAGCTCGTGCACCCGGTCGTGGAACTCGGGGCAGATCTGCGTCACGTTCTCGCGGAACGCCTCGATGCCCGGCTTGCGCAGGTCTTCGCCCTTCGGCGCGAGGTAGGCGACCTGGTAGAAGTCCGGCCGGGGGAGCGGCACCGCGAAGCGGCGGTCCCGCATCTTCGGCAGCAGCATGTTGCCGGCTTCGCCGTCGCCGCGCGAGAGCCGGAACCACCAGACGTCGAACGGGCAGTCGTACTCCCGCGGCACCAGCCCGGCCTCGCGGCGGGCCAGCGACCAGCGCCCGTCCGCGGCGATCACCAGGTCGGCCCGGAGCTCACCGGTCTCGCCGGCCACCGTGCGGTAGGTGATGCCGGCGACCCGGCCGTGCTCGCGGACCAGGCCGGTGCACTCCGTCTCCATCCGCTGGACGAACGTCGGCTCCTTGCGCGCGCTCTCGGCGAGCAGGTCGAGGAAGTCCCACTGCGGCACCATCGCGATGTACGGGTGGGGGACCTTCAACCGGGTGAAGTCGGCCAGCTTCATCATCTCGCCGTTCTCCTGGGGGAATCCCGCCGCGGTCAGCTCGCTGTGCGGCAGCGCGTGGAACTTCTCGCCGAGGCCCAGCTCGTCCAGCAGCGTGAGCGTCGACGGGTGGACCGTGTCCCCGCGGAAGTCCCGCAGGAAGTCGGCGTGCTTCTCCAGCACCGTCACCTCGACGCCGGCCCGAGCCAGCAGGAGTCCGGTGACCATCCCGGCCGGCCCGCCACCGATGACGACGCAGCCCGTGCGCTCGGTCATCTCCACCATCTCCCCATCTATTCATCGCTTGTTGAATAAACCGAGGATGCACCCGGCCGGTCCCCGGCGTCAAGCGATGTGGCGACGGATACGCTGATCGGGCTATGAGTGAGACATCGGTGGTTCGCGCGCGCTTCTGTCCTTCGCCGACCGGCACCCCGCACGTCGGGCTGATCCGCACGGCGCTGTTCAACTGGGCCTTCGCCCGGCACAACCAGGGGCAACTGGTGTTCCGGATCGAAGACACCGACGCCGCGCGTGACTCGCAGGAGTCCTACGAGCAGCTGCTCGACGGGCTGCGCTGGCTCGGCATCGACTGGGACGAGGGCCCCGAGGCCGGCGGCGAGTACGGCCCGTACCGCCAGAGCGAGCGGCGCGCGATCTACGCCGACGTCGCCGCGAAGCTCCTCGAAGCGGGCGAGCTGTACGAAGCGTTCTCGACCAACGAAGAGGTCGAAGCGCGGCGCAAGGCGGCCGGTATGGACCCGAAGCTGGGCTACGACAACTTCGACCGCGACCTCACCGACGAGCAGCGCGCCGCCTACCGCGCCGAGGGGCGCGCGCCGGTCCTGCGCCTGCGCATGCCGGACAGCGACCTCGGCTGGACCGACCTGGTGCGCGGCGACATCACCTTCCCGGCCAACACGATCCCGGACCCGGTGCTGGTGCGCGCCAACGGCGAGCCGCTCTACACGCTGACGAACCCGGTCGACGACGCGCTGATGAAGATCACGCACGTGCTGCGCGGCGAGGACCTGCTGCCCTCGACGCCCCGCCAGCTGGCGCTCTACGCGGCGCTGAAGCGCGTCGGCGTCGCGGAGTTCACGCCGCAGTTCGGCCACCTGCCGTACGTGCTGGGCGAGGGCAACAAAAAACTGTCCAAACGCGACCCTTCGTCGAACCTCTTCAACTACCGCGACCGCGGCTTCATCCGCGAGGGCCTGCTCAACTACCTGGCCCTGCTCGGCTGGTCGATCGCCGACGACCGCGACGTCTTCAGCGTCGAGGAGATGATCGCCGCCTTCGACGTCACCAAGGTCAGCGCCAATCCGGCGCGCTTCGACCTCAAAAAGGCCGAAGCGATCAACGGGACCCACGTGCGGGCCTTGCCCGCGGCCGAGTTCGTGAAGCGCGTCACGCCTTATCTGGTCACCGCGGGTGTCCTTCCGGAATCGCCGAGCGAGGAGCAGCTGGCCCGGCTGAACTCGATCGCGCCGCTGGTGCAGGAACGCGTCACGGTGCTTTCGGACGCGGCAGCGATGGTGCGTTTCCTCTTCACCGAAGAGGACGTTTTCGCGCCGGAAGAAGACGCGGCGGCGAAGAACCTCGGCGAAGCCGCGCGGCCGGTGCTCACCGCGGCGGTCGAAGCGCTCGAGGCGCTGCCGTCGTGGGAGACCGAGGCCATCGAGCAGGCGCTCAAAGACGCTCTTGTGGACGGTCTGGGTCTCAAGCCCCGCAAGGCTTTCGCGCCGGTTCGCGTCGCCGTGACCGGACGGACCGTTTCGCCGCCGTTGTACGAGTCGATGGAACTGCTCGGCCGTGCTGTCTCACTGGGACGTCTTCGCCGCGCATTGGTCGGATAACCGAAAGAAGACGGTTCGCCAACTGGGAGTAGAGCCGCTGCGCCGGAACAGGGCAACGGCAATCACCTCTTTGGCAGCGTCGCGAACGCTGCGGTTGCCCTAGCCTCACTGGGTGGATTTCGCCCTGGCACCCCGGACCCCGTCGCGAACCGCCCCCGTCGAGGCGGCGCCCGAGCCCTGGGCGCCGCCGGAACTGCGGCTGGTGTGCCTGGACATCGACGACACGCTGATCGACTGCACCGCCGCGATCCGCCGCAGCCTCCACATCCTGACCGGCCGGGGCGACCTGTGGCCGTTGTGGGACCTGATCACCGAGGAGCACGTCGCCCTCGTCGTCGCCGGCGAGCTCGACTACGCGACGATGCACCAGCGGCGCACCGACTGCTTCCTCGCGGAGATCGGCATCCTCGCCGACGAGGAGCAGGTGAGCTCGTTCGAGCGTCGCCGAAGAGAGCTGCTCGACCATTCGTGGCAGCTGTTCGACGACGTCCTCGACTGTCTTGAGTGGCTGCGCGCCGCCGGCGTGATGCTGGCCGCCGTGACGAACGCCTCGGGCGTGCACCAGCGCAAGAAGATCGCCGATCTGGGACTGGCGCCGTTCTTCGACCACGTCGCCATCGCCGGCGAACTGGGGGTCGCGAAACCCGATCCGGTGATGTTCCACACGGTCTGCCTCGGCCTGGGCTGCGCACCTGCCCAGGCCGTCCACGTCGGGGACAAGCTGGACACGGACGCGATCGGCGCCCGCGACGCGGGCCTCGGCGCGGTCTGGCTCGACCGTGATGACATCGGCGAGCGCGCCCCCGAGGGCGTCCACCGGGTGGCGGCCCTGGCCGAGCTGCCTGAGCTGCTGGTTTCGGAGTACGCGACGATCGGCGTCCCCGCCCAGCGCGGAAGTGGCACCCCCGCGTTCACCGTTCGGAACGGCGTGCTCTAGTATTTCTCCTCGTGCGGTGCTGAGCCGGACCGGTGGTTCAGGTCCGCAGGGTACCTCACTGGGGTATGGTGTAATTGGCAGCACGACTGGTTCTGGTCCAGTTAGTCTAGGTTCGAGTCCTGGTACCCCAGCTGCGGAGAGTGACCCCCTTGCAGGGCGAGTAATCGCCTCTGGTAAGTTCTCTCCAGCAAGAAAAACAGAAAAGCCCCTGGGAGACCAGGGAAAGATCCTAAGCCCCCGTCGTCTAGCGGCCTAGGACGCCGGCCTCTCACGCCGGTAGCGTGGGTTCGAATCCCATCGGGGGTACCAGCCACTCGAAGTCCGTCTGACCCAGGTCAGGCGGACTTTTTGGTGTGCGCTCCCGCGGTGGAGATTCTTTTCGCGGGTTCGAGCGGTCTCGGGCAGCTGATCACCGTGCGGTGCGGCGGCGGCCAAATGGAGGGTTCGTTCGACGTCCCCTGGCGATCGTGCCCGCAAGCGCTCCAGGAGCTCCCTGGGCGCCCTGGCGAGCGGCCGGGGAGAAGTGGCCGTCGGCGACGAAGGCGCGTTGTCCTCGCCGCCGACGGACCTCCGGAATGACCGCGTGATCTCTCCCCAGTGATCTGCCGTCGCCACGGCTACTTCTTCGCGGCGGCGACCTTCTTGCGCGGGGCACGCTTGCGCGGGGCGGCCGCGGGCGCGGCCGCTTCCGCGGCCTGAGCGGATTCGTAAGCGGAAATCACCTCGGAGGAGAGGCGTCCCCGCTCGGAGACGTCGTAGCCGTTCGCGTTCGCCCAGGCGCGGATCTGCTGGTTGCGCTCGCGGTCGCTCGTGCTGGTCGTGGCCGACTGGCCGGTCGCGACGCGGACCTTGCGGCCACCGGTGCGCCGGCCGGCCGCGATGTAGCGGGCGAGTTCGTCGCGCAGCGCGGAAGCGTTTTCGTCGGACAGGTCGATTTCGTACATGACGCCGTCGAGAGTGAAGGGGACGGTGTGGGCGGCGGGGGTTCCGTCGATGTCGTCGAGCATCTCGACGAGGACCTTCTGGGCCATTCCTGCTCCTTGAAGCGGTATATACCAGTAAAGTGGCGGTGGTGACCGAGCGCACGAATGTGGTGCTCCTTCGCGGAGTATATCCATACCGGCCGGTTTGGGGAGATATCTTCCGGCCGGCGCAAATACGGGAAGCCACCTTATGGCCGCGAACGACGGCAAGGAGCAACGCGGATCTGCAAGTTGCACGCGCGGGGCCTCGGGCCGGCAACGTACGCGGCGGGGCGGTCGATGTCCGCTCCGATCCGGTTTCCGCGCCGGGCGGGAGAATCCGGTTTCCGGGGCGGAGAAATATCGGCGAGCGGTATTCACGCTGGCCGCCGCTCGCGGAAAGCCGCCATCCCATCCGCGGCCTGGACCACGGCGGGAGACCCGCCACCCCACCGGGAATTTCACTTCCGGACGGCTCGCCGCCGGGTCGGCAGGACGAGACCGCCGCCGGCCACCAGCAGGGCGGCACCTCAGCAGGTTCCCGCGTGACGGCCTTGACGGTGACGGTGAGCCCCAGGTGCCGTCGTCCTCGAGCGGTACCTGCGGTGCCGACGGCGTCCTCTCGACGAGCTTGCTCGCCTGGAAGCCGGTCGCGGTGCGGACGTCGTCCTTGGCCGGGCCGACGCGGACGCCGAACCCCTTGCCGTCGTTGGCCGCCGGGTCGAACCCGGTGCCCTTGGCGGCGATCGAGGTGCGGGCCGGGTCGAGCCCGGTCGACGGCGTGACCCGTCGCCGGCCGCGGCGAGGAGTCTTCGGAGCTTCCGCGGTGCCCGAGGACTACTCCTACGGCACCAAGCCGAGCGCCTGTGCGGGCGGCGACGGCCAGGGCTACTCCTTGACCCGCTTGGGTTTTCTCACGATTTCAGGTCGAACGGTTGAGCGAATGAGCGACCTTGTCCTATATGGACATGACTCGTCAGCTCGGTGAAATCGCAGGTCAGCGGCCGCTCCCTGTGTTTCCGTGCCGGAGGATCAGGCTCGGACGGGCGATGCCGAGGTCGGATTCCCCGGCGACACAACGGAGTTCCCGGTCACCCTGTTTGGATTTTCGTGCCTCTTGGTAATACTCTGTGTGATGTCGGCCGCGATGGGCCTGACTGTTGGTTCCACTATGGAGGACTGGAATGACGAACAAGGCCCAGCTGATCGAGGCGCTGTCGGAGCGCCTGGGCGATGACAAGAAGGTGGCTTCGCAGGCCGTTGACGGTCTCGTGGACATCATCATCCGGACGGTCAACAAGGGCGAAAAGGTCAACATCACCGGCTTCGGTGTGTTCGAGAAGCGCGCCCGCGCCGCTCGCACCGCCCGCAACCCGCGTACCGGTGAGGCCGTGAAGGTCAAGAAGACCAACGTTCCCGCCTTCCGCGCCGGGACCACCTTCAAGGACGTCATCTCCGGCTCCAAGAAGCTCCCGAAGGCCACCCCGGTCAAGCGCGCCACGGCGACCCGCGCGACCGCCACCAAGGCCGCCGCCGCGGCTCCGGCCAAGGCGACGACGACCCGCACCACGCGGGCCGCTGCTGCGAAGCCGGCCGCGACGACCACGCGGACCCGCGCCACCGCGGCGAAGCCGGCCGCGAAGGCCACCGCCACCAAGGCCACCGCCACCCGGGCAACCGCCGTCAAGGCGGCCCCGAAGACCGCGGCGAAGGCGACCGCGGCCAAGGCCACCACGGCGAAGGCGACCACCACGCGGGCGAAGGTTGCCGCGAAGCCGGCCGCCACCAAGACGGCAGCGGCGAAGAAGCCCGCCGCCGCCAAGGCCCCGGCCAAGCGCACCTCGGCGGCCAAGAAGAAGTAACAGGACTCGGCAGCACCGGAAGGGCCCCGCACCAGCAGGTGCGGGGCCCTTCGGCGTGGAGGAGGCCGAGCGGTCCCGGCGCTCGTTACCCGGATTCGGTTTGCCGATCCGGCCGGTGATCGAAGCGAGCCGCCGGGTTCCGGTGCGGTTACGGCGGACGGACACCGTGGCTGTTCGCGATCTCGCGCGACGGACTGGCAGGTGACCGGATTCGCGCGGTGAGCGTGCGGCGCCACGGAATCGCGGTTCCCGACGCCGGTCACAGCCGGTCGGTGTTGCGCGCGGCGAGGAGCGCCAGCTGAGTGCGGTTGGTGCGGTCGAGGTGGGTCATCAGCCGGGACACGAGTCCCTTGACCGTGCCTTCGCTGAGGTACAGCCGGCTCGCGATGTCGGCGTTGGTGCGGCCTTCTCCGAGCAGCGCCAGCACGTCGCGTTCGCGGCCGCTGAGGCGGTGACCGACGGCGGCACCTTCGGGCTGCAGGACCAGCAGGCCGCACTCGAGTGGGTGCGGCGGTCGGCCGCCGCGTTCGGCGGCGACCCGGGCAACGTCACGCTGTTCGGGCAGTCCGGTGGCGCGGTCGCGGTGTGCGGGCAGCTGACCTCACCGGCGGCCCGCGACCTGTTCGCGAAGGCGGTGCTGCAGAGCGGTTCTTGCGACACGACCCTCGCGGCCAACGCCGCCGGCCCCGGCTCGAAGGCGTTCGGCTCGTTCTGGCGGCCGCTGGCCGACGCCGAACGGTCCGACGTCCAGGTCGCGGCCGGACTGGGCTGCCGGAGTGACGTGCTCGCGTGCCTGCGCGAACTGCCGGTGGCCAAGCTGCTCACCCGGACCGGCGCGGTGACGGCCGCGGGCTTCGGCGCCCCCACGCTGCCCGCGGATCCCCGCGTCGCGCCGCCGGCCCGGCCGGGGCGGCCCGTGGTGTCCGGGCACACCAGCGATGAGCAGCGCCTCGTTTCCGGCGTCTACCGGCTGCTCGGCAAGCCGATCACCGAGGCGCAACTGGCTGGACGACCTGGTGGCAGCCCGGGTTCGCTTGGTGCAGTTCGGGGGCATCGCCCGGTGGGGCTCGAGTTCGCGTCGGCCCGGTCGTTCACGGTTCGCGGGACCGGGACCCGCGTGATCAGGTGGTAATGACTTCGCCGGCGGTGAGGACGAAACCGTCCGCACCCCCGGCCGGTCGC